>CAXFTV010000268.1:0-8276 GCA_964005845.1 uncultured bacterium | reverse complement strand
CCCTGGTCGTTGCGACCATCCCACAAAGCTTGCGCCAGACCGCTGTTGCCGCCATCATTCCCCGCTATCTGGGCCACCCGCCGCCCCGCCAGATCGTAGACCTGAATCAGCGCCGGGGTTCCGCTGCTAAGATTTAATAACTCGTAGTCTATTTGTAGCACATCGTTGAACCCGTCCCCGTTGGGGCTGAAGGTCTTTGAAGACAGTCGCATGGCCTGGATCGAACTCTGTGGGATCTTGCTCAGGGCCACCCGCAAGGTATTGCTTTCGACGCCTTCGTCGGCATCGCCCTCGCGCACCGCCTGCGGCACCTCAGAGGGTGCTGTACTGGCAAAGAGGCGGCCGCTGAAGGGGGTATCATAGGCAAAAATCTGGGCCCGGAATTCGATCTCCAACAACTCTTCAGTATGTTCCAGGCCGATGGGTGATGCCAGAATTAAGGAGAAACCGCGCTCGTTTAGCTGGGTGATCTCGAAGTCCACCGACTCTCCCGACAGGCGCACGCTTTCGACACCCGTTTCGGTGTCCACCTGCGCCGGGGTTTCTATATTTATGCCGTCGAAACCGGCATCGCCCGGTTCCACCTGAGGGCGCATTTTATAGGTAAAACTCGTTATTTCGTCAGCTGGGGCTTGGGCCGGGGTGATTTCCGCCCGGGCCTCCGTCACCAGACGGGGCGAGGTGGCAAATTCCAGGTAATCCAGCTGGCCCCCGGCCTTGGGCGTGGAATGGAAGGCGACATCGAATTGCACGAAGCGCCGCGGTTCAGTGGCGGTGGAGCGTCCCTCCCGGGCTTCAAAGTTGTAGGAGGTGCTCCAGGAAGACCAGTTTTCTAAGTCGTGGGTTATACCGCCGAGCTGGGCTATTTCCAACTTGTTGTATTGCGCCTGGGTTAGAGGGGCGCCTCTAGAGGTGAAGGGCACTTTTTCGTTGCCGCGAAAGGTATTGCGCCAGTAAATGTTAGGCTCATCGTCATTGCCGCTGCGCATGCGCAATTCGATGCGCGTATCCGGGTCTTGCCGTCCCTCCCATTTCAGGGGACCTATATTAACTTTCTCTCCGAGGTCGATGATGTTTGAGGTATAGCGCGCAAAGGGGGCAAAGCCGATGGCGTAGATTTCGAATTCGGTGACTTCCCAATCGGCTCTTATCGATCCCCCGTCGAGATTGCGGAAAACCTGAAAGAGCAGGCGTTCGGTAGGCGTGGGCGGGAAGTCTATTTCGGTGTATTCGCCGCCCGCGCCATCGTGTAAAATATCGAAATCATAGGTGTCTCGACTTTGCTGGCCCGGGGGGGTGTAGTCCCGCATGCCGTCGAGACGCTGGTCGCCGTCGTTGCTGCCGATGATAAAGCGCGGAATGGTAATTCTGGTTTTTGCGGGAGCAAAAAAGCGGATCCGGTCGAGGTGGACCTGCTTTTTCAGATTGAACATATAGGTGTAATCCGGGCTGCCGCAATTGTGCCCCGGCGGCCCTTTGAGGCATTGATAAACTGTGGTGGAGTCGCCGTCGATCATCCAGTTGGAGAATCGCTCTACCTGCCACGCCATCATCTTCTCCGGGAAGATCCATTGCCCCCGCAAAAGCGAAAAGCCGGAACCCAGGATTGAAGGGGCGATGTTGGTGGAATCCGCCGCTTTTTCAGGGGCGATGGAACCCGCTTTTATTTCCATGGCCTCGATAAAGCCCTGAGTCGCGTCCAGGTCTTCCCAGGACAATTGCACGAATTCGCCCTCTGGCTCGCTTTCGGCTAGACCGATGCGGTAGGTGGTGCGTGCACTGGCGGTGTCGATGAGACAGGCTGCGGTCAAAAAGGCGACAAACAGGCAAAGGCCAGCTGCTGGATTATGGTTGGTTTTACCGCCAGCCATTATTTTTCTCCGAGTCAATATTTGAGAGCGGGGTAAGAGATTCTGGTTATAGCAAAGACTGAAGCGAAAAACCGACAATAAAAAATAAGCCAAAGGTCGCAACAGAAAAATTGAATGAATATCCTGCCGTTTCAGCAAATTATTCCCCTCGTCCGACTGCCAGCTGTTCCAGATGCCCCTTGATCTCGGCCACGCGTCGATCTCCTTTTTCTCCGAGATCGACAAAGGTCCCGTAGGAGCGCCGAGCTAAGTCTAATTTACCCTGCTTTTCATAGGTCTGGCCCAGCGCGAGGTGGGCTCTGGCAAATTTCGGGTTGAGCTCCAGGGTGCGTTGGAACTGAAAAACAGCTCGATCAAAAGCCCCCTGTCGAAGGTAGCACATGCCCAGGCCATAACGAGCGGTAATAAAATCCGGGGCATTTAAAATAGCGGCTTCATAAGCTCGTTCGGCCTGCTGCAGCTTTCCTTGCATGGTGTGGAGATTGCCCAGGGCGTTGTGGGCCTCCGCATGGCTGTCGTCGACCTCCACAGCGCGTTCCAGCGCTTGCCTAGCCCGATTCAGCAGGCCCTTCTTGGCCAGGACATAGCCTTTGATATAAAGCGCCGCTCCGACCTTGGGATGGGTGGAATCCCGCTCTATGAGCCGGGTGGCGAGGCGAGCCGCTTGGTCCAGATTGCCTTCCTTGAAGTGCAGCTGACTGGCAGCGGCCAGGCCTCCTGGATGGCCCGGGTCGCGTTCCAGCAAGGCTGCAAAGGCCTTGAGGGCCTGCGGATATTGACCTAGCTCGGCATGGGAAAAACCCAGTTGAAAATAGAGTTCCGAATCCTCGGGATGGGTGCCAAGCAATTTCTTCAGATGGTCGATCTGGTCGGCGTGCTGGCCCAGTTTGCGGGCGTGCTCCTGCAGGCCCTGGGCCTCTTCGTAACGTCCCTGGATCGAGAACAGGGTGGCGAGATTGTGGTAGGCTTTGCCTGCACCCGGATCTGCTTTTATCGCCCGCCGCAGCATTTTTTCTGCTTCGGCGTAGCGATTGGTATTGGTGTAGATCAAACCCAGTTCCCGCAGGGATTCCGCACTTGCCGGGTCAATGCGCAGCGCCTGCAGGAGGGTATTTTCCGCTTCCTGATGGCGGCCCAGCAGGCGGTAGAGGTTGCCGAGAGTCTGCTGGGCCAGAACATCGCTGGAGTCGGCTTCTATGGCCTGTTTCAGTATTTCTTCGGAGCGTTCGTAATTGCCTTGTTCCCTGTGAAAAAAGGCCAGAAATCGATAAGAAGCTGCGCTTTTCGGGTCGATCTTCAGGGCTTTTTCCACCAGTGCAATGGCTGCAGGATAGCGGCCCTCCTGGCCATAGGCCACGGCCAGATTGTGGTAGGAGGGGATGAAGGTCGAATCCAGGTGAATGGCTCGCTGATAGGATGCCACTGCCGCTTCGAGACGCCCCAACTGAAAATAGGCATTGCCCAGATAGCAGTGAGCGCCGGCGAAGAGGGAATCGCGCTCGATGACCTTGGTATAGGCGGCGATGGCTTGTTGGTAGTTTCCTTGATTGAGCTGAGTGTGCCCGAGTTGGTAGGAAGGGTCCTCTGCCAGGGCAGTTTTCTGGATGGGGAAATCAGCCTGGCAGGCCATTAGTGTTGCGAGGGGCAAATTAAAAAAAATCAGGTGTTTCAAATAGATCCTCGTGAAAAAAGAGGGGGGGGCGAAACGCCCTCCCCCTCTTTAACATTCCAGCTTTTAAAAAAGCAGAAGGTTACCGACCTTACTGAAGGAAACCCTCTTTGATGCGACCCCAGCTCTGCTCTTCGACCGCAGTGGGGGCGCCGAAGTCGACGCGAGGATCGATCGGGGCGAGCAGGAAGTCAGTGGCCGAAGCAGCGGTGCGCCAGGCATCGGAAGCGCCAGAGACATACCAGTTACGGGGCTTGTTCTCGCCACCACTATCGAGATCTTCGGTGCCGTGGTCGACGATCTGCCAGCCATAACCCATGATCTCACCTTCGACCAGATCGTGAATTACGCTGTTGGCTTCGTCATTCCAGAGGAAATCGTCCCAGGAAACGCGATTGAACTCGACGTAGGTAGTGGCTTCGCCGTTGTTGATTTCGCCGTCGATCTGGAAGCCGTAGTCCATGTATTCGGGTTTGTCGTGCCAGGTGGACTGGCTGACCCAGAACCAGGCCCAGGTTGAGCCGCCCTCACCGGTGGAACCGGGAAGTTCGGGGAAACGGGTGTGATAGGTCTGGGCGCGGCGGCCCATGTTGAGGGCGCGTTCGTCGGCATCCGGGTAATCCTCACCGCTGACCCACATATCGTCGCCGGCGTGGTCGCCGTCGTGATGCATTTCCCAGCTATCGTCGCCACCGGCACCACCTTCGGCGCCATTGCGATCGTAGTAATCGTCGAAGCGCTCGGACATAAAATAGATCTTATCGTCCGAGGCGTTGTAGGCAACGATCATTTTGATATTGAGACTATTGAAGTTGTAGTCGCGCTCGCCGGCGGCGTCCCAGTGGTCTTCCATGGTGATATGGTAGTCTTCGGGAACAATATCCCACTCGGAGAGATTACCGTCGAGAGTGGGGATGTGGCTATCCGGCCACTGGAAAGCGGTGAAGAGCTGGCCTTCGGGCTGATGGGCAGAGGACATTGAGGCCAGACCCAGAGCAAAGGCAAAAGTGGCGAAAATGGCGAATTTCTTCATTGAAAATTTCTCCTTAGAAATTTATGGACATAACTGACATTTTGCGAAAGATAAAAGCTGGAAGTCGGTTTACCTCCTTTCTCGCTAGGAGTTTTAATGGGTTTTAGATGCTTTGGCCAGGATGAGTCAAAGGCGGCTTAGTAGTTGTAAATACAAGTGTTAACAAAAGACAGCTATTTGGGGGGGCGAATTTTGACAACTCCTTAAGGATTGTTGAGATATATATTTTTCAAGGTTATTATAGAAACAGCACTTTAGGTGATTGATAACCTAACAAATCTAATGGAAAACCCGAATAGAGCAAGATTTTTTTGTGAGGGCTACTTCGAAGCAGAAAAAATGTATTATCGGTTTTCCAATTCTACAATTCGCGCTCTGGCCTGGGCTCCTATTCTTTCTTCACCGCGCCAGCGCCGGACAAATTCTCCATAGGCGTTAAGGGCCTTATTGAAAGCTCCAATTTTTTCGTAGGCATTGCCGAGGGCAAAATGAGCTTCCACGTAGGTAGAATCAAGTTTCAGAGTCTGCTGAAAAAGGGGAATGGCCTTGGCAAAAGCCCGTTGCTGGGAGTGGGAGATGCCCAGGCCGTAGTGGGCCGGGGCAAAATCCGGATCGCGGGCAAGGGCGGTTTTGCAGGCGCGTTCGGCTTCCTGCAAGCGGTCCTTGAGAAGGTAGATCTTGCTGAGGTTGTAGTAAACCTTGGCGTCCGTGCTATCCACTTTTAGACCCTGCTCGAAAGCCTCTTTGGCCTGGTCCACTTTTCCCTGCCGGGCCAGGGCATAGCCGATAGTAAAATGCGCCCGGGCTGCCCTTGTGGAACCAGGATGCAACGCCGCGATGTGCCGGGCCAGGCGCAGCGCCTCCTGCAGGTTGCCCTTTTGCAGATGCAGTTGACTCATTCTGGCCAGCGCCGGTAGGTTATCCGCTTGCCGCTCCAGGACGGCCTTGTAGGTGGCCAGGGCCTCCTGATGGCGGCCCAGTTTTTCGTAGGTGGAAGCGAGGGCGAGACGGGCATCCACATTATCGGGCCTTTCCTTCAGGCCCGTTTCAAAAGTGGTGGCATCTTCTTGCCATTGGTTTAGTTCTTCAAAACGCCGCATCATGGCCAGACCTTCAGCGACTCGCCCCCGGGCATTCAGCAGATCCCCCAGGTCGCGGTAGGCGACGGCAAAAGTAGAGTCGAATTGGACGGCTTCTCTCAGCACCCTGGCAGCTTCATCGCTTTGTCCCGTATCGAGGTAGAGGCGCCACAACTCTTTGTTGAGTTCCCTGTTGCCAGGGGCGAGTACAATAGCTTGCAACAATACTTCCTCGGCTTCCTTGTAGCGTCCCAGTTGCCCGTAAAGGGAGCCGAGATTGCGGTGTGTTTCCACCTTGTTGGGGGCGATCTCAAGAGCCCTGCGCAGGGCTTCTTCGGCGCGTTCGAACTGGTGCTGTTGCTGGTATAGAAAACCCAGATAGCGGTGTGATTGAGCGGAATCGGGTTCAATTTCGAGTGCTTTTTCAATCTGGGCGGTAGCTTCTGAGTACTTACCCTGTTCCAGGTAGGCGATGGCGAGGTTGTGGTAGGAAGGAATAAAGGAGGGGTCCAGGCGAATGGCCTGCCGGTAGGTCGATACGGCCTCGGTGAAGTACTTCATTTGCAAATAGGTATAGCCCAGATAAAAATGCGTCTGAGCGGAGAGGGAGTCGCGTTCAACGGCCTTTCGAAAGAGTTTCAGGGCTTCGTCCTGGCGGGATTGGTCGAGGTAGAGTCGGCCCAGTTCAAGGAGCCGCTCGGTCTGTCCCCGATCCACGTGGGGGGGGGCTTCTCCCGCGCCGCATCCGTAGAGGAGGGTGAGGAGCAGGGTCAGCGCGCCGGAGAAGCAATGATTTTTTAGTTTTGCACTCATAAAATAAAATAGATTAGATGGCTTTAGGGCCTTTGTCAAATGGTTGGATTACTGGTCTGTGCTGAAAAAATCAATATTATTATTGTCATGTTCGATCACGGGACCAATAGAGGGGCTTATCTCGCCGTTTTTATAGCCATAGCCGCAGTCCTGCACGCTTGCGGGGATAAAAAAGGGGTCGCGCTGGGGCCGGATTTAAGTTACCATGTCTACCCCGGGCAGGATATCCAGCAGGCTTTGGAAGCTGCGGCCCGGGATGAGCACCACAAGTCTGTCAAGGTTCACGCTGGCACCTATCGCCCCGGGCGGCCGGGCCAGGCCATGATCTGGTTCAATGCGCGCCACGATGGCATTGTCCTCGAGGCGGTTGGAGAGGTGGTGCTCACCGCAGCCAATACCGCTGTGGCCGACCCCGAGGCCGAAACCTATCCGGCCATTGTCAACCACGTCGTCTACATGGGCGATGGCCTCTCGCGCAAGACCGTGCTGCGCGGTTTCAAAATTACCGGCGCCAACCACTTTGTGACCCGCTCAGACGATCCGGTGAATATCCAGCCCCACGCCGAGGAAATTCTGTGGAAAAAGGGCATGTTTTTCTACACCGATGGCGGCGGCATCAAGATTTTTGGGCGTTCCTATCCCACTATCGAGAACGTGGAGGTGTACGACAACTACACCAGCCCCTGCGGCGGCGGAGTGTCCGTCGAGCATCGGGGATTCAACGAGGAGGCGGTGCTTTTCAAGAATTGCATTTTTCGCAATAACCGCTGCCAGGTCACTGGCTCGGCCGTGGATGTTTTGAGCGGCAGCGCCGCGCTGATTGAAAATTGTCTTTTCGTGGGGAATATATCAAATACAGGCGTTGATTATATCGGTAGGAGAGACGGCTACGAATACAACAAAGAGCACGGTTCGGGCGCTCTGACGGTTTTTCCCAATGCCCGTGTCGAGGTGCGGCGTTGCACCTTTACGGGCAATTGGAACGGCATTGACGACAAGGGCAGTGGCAGTCTTTACTTGGATACCATATTCTGGCAAAACACGCGGGCGGGCGGGATTGCGCCCGGGGCACGCTACGAGCTCGATATCCTCGAGGGGGATGGTGTCGGCGGTTGTTTTATCAATGGCGATATAGAGGATTTGCGCGCCACCCTGGATCCGACGAGGAATATACTGGCGGCGCCGGACCCCGATTTTGATCATCTCTACAGGCCCCGGAATGAGGACTACTTCAGGGTAGGTTATCGGCCGGTGATACGCTGATGCTGTAATTTTAGTGGGGCTGGACAAATATCTTGGATTCACGCTAGCTCGCGCAGGCGGTGGTGGCGGTTCGCCTCAGTTGCGAAAAGTCATCCTGAAACCGGAAGGAAGAGAAAATGGCCAAGCGCAAAAATCGAAACGGCAAACTGTCCGGGGGCTACCTTTTTTTTATCTCTTTTATACTGTGCTGCCCGGGTTCGGCAGTGTTTGCTTTGACCGTGTATCGCCTCGGGGGTGCCGATCTTCCCGAGCCCGTCGCAGAGGGGGTCGAGTTCAAGCAGTTGTCATGGGGGGATGTGAGCGAGAAGCAGCTGGGCAGTGCCGAGGCGCTGGAAATACAACCCGGTTTTATCGCCCCAGAATATATAGATCCCGAACTCAGCCTGACGCCTCCCATGGGCAGCGGCTTTACTCTGTTGTCGGGGGGCGAATGGCGGCGACCGGAGGCCTTGCCGGGCTGGTACACCCAAAGATTCGCCGTCCACATCCTCGATGGAGATGAACAGACCTTTTACAGCGCCAACCACAATGAAGTCTTTCTCTTCGAT
>CAXFTV010000267.1:0-6123 GCA_964005845.1 uncultured bacterium | reverse complement strand
TTTTTCGCTGGCAGGCGCACAAATAGTGAACTCGAATTGTTGAAAATTTCCGATAGGGGCTGGGTGAGGCCATTGAGTGCAGAAGATTTGCCCGATTTAAGCAAAGTGGAAGAAGAGACATATGATCTGGACCTGCCTCTGGAGGAACTGGAGTTAGACGAAGTCGAAGAGCCGCTTGGAGAGGGCGACACGCTTTTGCAAGAATAATTTAAACTGCAGTTAAAATGGAAATGACTTGCGCCCTAAGACCTTGGTTTTTAAATTCTTGAATTGATTATTTTTTCAAATTTCATTCAGCCAGATGCTGTGCGATCGAGATTAATCCATGCCGACTTACGAATATCAATGCCAGATTTGCGGACACCAATTTGAAGAGTTTCAGAGCATCACAGCAGATGCCCTTACGTCCTGTCCACGGGAGGAGTGTGATGGAGCTGTGAAACGGCTCATCAGTGCGGGGGGTGGATTGCTTTTCAAAGGTTCTGGTTTCTATATTACGGACTACCGCAGCGAAGGTTATAAGAATTCTGCCAAAGCCGATAGCGAATCTAAAAGTTCGGGGAGCGAATCCAAAAGCAGTGGAGGTGAAGGGGCGGGAAAAACCGAACCCAAGCCCTCCAGCGCTTCTACCTCAAAGGACTGAGCCTATTGTCTCGCTTTTTAAAGACTAATAGAATTGAGATGTTACTAAACCCAAGAATGTCTCTTTATGGCAAGATAATTCTACTTGTTGCACTGAGTGCGAGTACTCTTATGCTGCCCAGTTGCGGTGAACAAACGGCCGAAGAGTTGTTTGCCGCTGCCCAAGCTGCCGCGGCAGATTCCACTGGGAAGGATCTCGCCAGGGAAAAGTTTACAACCTTTTTGAACCGTTATCCCAAACACCTGCGATGCGATGAAGCACTCAGGCATCTTGCAATGATAGCTCGCCAGGATGGTGAGATGGCCGCGGCCATTGGGTATTACGAGCGGCTACTGGCCGATTATTCAAAGAGTGAATTTGGTGATGAAGCGCAGTTCATGATTGCTTTCATTTATGAAGAGCATCTCCAGGATAAGGAACGGGCCCGCCAGGCCTATCAAAGCGTGATTGAGCGCTACCCCGAATCAGACCTGGCCGCCAGTGCCCGTCGTTTGTTGCCCCATGTGGGACGCAATCCCGAAGAGTGGGTGAATTTTCAGGATGAAGTCCCATCGCCGTAATTTTTTTGGGAACCGGTTACTTGCATCCGGCGTCTATCCCAAAATTTTGGGCTCAAATCCAACGAAAAAGCGGAGTTCCAGGGCAATTGAGGCAGGGCTGAATGCTATTGAAAAGCTTCGCTACGATGCCTTTATTTAAAAAATTTTAGAAATTTTCGGGCAAATTATAAAAAGTATCGGAACATATGGATATCCATGCCGTCAACGAACGAGTGCAGCAAGAAAGTCTCCTGGTAGAACGGATTTTCCAGGAAATAGACCAGGTTATTGTCGGGCAGCGCTACATGGTTGAGCGTTTGTTAATCGGCTTGTTTTGCAGTGGGCATATTCTCCTCGAGGGGGTACCGGGGTTGGCAAAGACGCTGACGGTACACACCCTCTCCCAGATTATTCAGGGTAGTTTCAAAAGGATTCAATTTACTCCCGACCTGCTGCCGGCTGATTTGACCGGAACGTTGATCTACAATCAGCAGTCCGGAGAATTTGTGCCCAAGAAAGGACCGGTTTTCGCCAATCTCATTCTCGCAGATGAGATCAATCGAGCGCCTGCTAAAGTACAGAGTGCGCTCCTGGAATCCATGCAGGAGCGCCAGGTGACCATTGGCGATTCAACTTACGATCTGGACGATCCTTTTCTTGTAATGGCGACCCAGAACCCCATTGAACAAGAAGGCACCTATCCGCTGCCTGAAGCGCAGATCGATCGCTTCATGCTTAAGGTTAAAGTCGGTTATCCATCCAGAGAAGAGGAGCGGCGAATTTTGGACCGGGTGGCAGACGGACCCGAAGTCGAAGTTGAATCGGTAGTAAGTTTGGATGATATTCGCGCCGCCCGCGAAGCTGTAAAGCTGGTTTATATGGATGACAAGATAAAGGATTATATCGTTACTCTCGTCCATGCAACTCGTTTTCCAGCGGAGGTAGATCTCGCTGATCTGGGGGAGCTCATCGAACATGGTTCGTCGCCGCGTGCAACTATCTTTTTGGCCCGCGCCGCCCGCGCCCATGCATTTGTCCGGCGGCGCGGTTATGTGACTCCCGAGGACGTCAAGGCCGTTGGAGCAGATGTTCTGCGGCACCGCCTCGTGGTTAGTTATGAAGCAGAGGCCGAGGAAGTCGATGCCGAGCAGATCATTCAGCGGCTTTTTGACCACGTCGAGGTCCCCTAGAAAAAAACAACCGTGATTCCCAAAGAGATTCTCAAAAAAGTCAACCTCATCGAGATTCAAACGCGCAACATCGTCAATAGTTTATTTGCCGGTGAGTACCATTCGGCCTTCAAGGGCCAGGGGATGGAGTTTGCCGAAGTGCGGGAATACCAGCAGGGGGACGATGTTCGCAGTATCGACTGGAATGTTACCGCGCGGATTGGGCAACCTTATATTAAGATATATGACGAGGAGCGCGAACTCACTGTCTTACTGGTGGTCGATGCCAGTGCTTCGGGTGCATTTGGTTCCGCCCTCCAGATGAAAGGCGAGATCGGCGTCGAAATTTCGGCGCTGCTGGCTTTTTCGGCCATCAAGAACAACGATCGCGTCGGGTTGCTCATATTTACTGATGAGGTGGAAGTGTTTATCCCGCCCAAAAAAGGTCGCAAACACGTCCTCAGGGTTATCCGGGAACTGCTTTACTTTCAGCCCCGGAGCAAGGGGACTTCGATCGCCCAGACACTGCAATATCTCAACCGGGTGATGCACCGGCGCAGCGTGGTTTTCCTCATTTCCGATTTTTTTGATTTTGATTATGAACAAGCCTTGCAAATGATACGCCGTCGACACGATTTGATTGCGGTCAATCTGGTCGATCCGCGCGAGCGGAATTTACCCGATGTGGGTTTTATTACGTTGCAAGATGCCGAGAGTGGTCAACAGGTCGTGGTGGATACCCACCAGGTTTCAGTTAGGGAATTATTTGCCTTAAAACAGAGTGCCGAAGAGGAAAGACAAGGGCAAATGTTTCGCAAACTGGGAATTGATGAGATTCGAGTCAATACATCTGAATCATACGTAGAACCGCTGGTTCATTTCTTTCGGACCCGGATGCAGCACCGGCGCTGAATGCTGGCAGTTGCCCGGGCGGCCGATTAGTCCACGCGTTTTGAAGGAGGGCTCTAGGTGATTGAAGTAAGCGAACTTGCCAAATATTACGGCGATTTTACCGCTGTAGAGAATGTGACATTCAGAGCAGAGAAAGGTGAGATCCTCGGGTTTTTGGGACCCAATGGCGCGGGTAAGACCACGACTATGCGAATGCTTACTTGTTTTCTGCCGCCCTCTGGAGGGCGGGCGAGCGTGGCCGGATTCGACGTGGTCGATGAATCCATGGAGGTGCGCAAGCGCATTGGGTATTTACCCGAACAGCCCCCGGTCTACAACGATATGACAGTGCAGTCCTATCTGCGGTTCGTGGCCAAGATTAAGGGGGTCTCATCCGCGGGTTTAAAAGGGGCGGTGGATGGAGTAATGGAAAAAGTCGGATTGACCGATAGAAGAGATTCTGTAATAGGCCACCTCTCCAAGGGATACCGGCAGCGGGTTGGTTTGGGACAGGCTCTGGTCCACGAACCGGATGTCCTCATTCTCGACGAACCCACGGTTGGATTGGATCCCAACCAGATCATCGAGATTCGCGAGGTTATCAAGGGTTTGAAAGGGGATCACACAATTATTTTAAGCACCCATATTCTCTCCGAGGTCAGCATGACCTGTGAGAAGGTGGTGATTATAAACAATGGTCG
Organism: uncultured bacterium; assembly: GCA_964005845.1. Lineage (GTDB taxonomy): Bacteria > Latescibacterota > UBA2968 > UBA8231 > UBA8231 > CAXFTV01. The sequence goes on along the minus strand of CAXFTV010000267.1, from coordinate 2,180 downwards.
CATCGTCGGCGAGGGGACCCCAGAAAGCCTGACGGCGCAAATGCGAGAGGGTGAGGTGCTGAGGGCCCAGATCAGCGGCCCCACGGAAAGCTTGGAGGGCGTCCTGCGCTCAATAGAAGGGGTAGTAGATGTCGTACTGGAAGGAGCCGCTGAGGCGGACGGGGATCAGGTGTACCTCGTTACCAGTCAGCCCGATCGGGACATCCGCGAGCAACTGGTCCGCAAATTAGTCGAAAATGGCTTTGCGCTCAAAGAACTGCGGGCGCTCGACATAACCCTGGAAGAAGTTTTCAGACGGCTGACTACTGAGGAGGTGGTTGTTTAAGATGCGAAATTTCTTAGCTGTGTACACCAAGGAGATGCGCTCCTACTTTGTCTCGCCCGTGGCCTATGTGATCGCCGGGGTTTTCCTCTTTTTGTCCGGTTATTTATTCCGCAATATCCTGATGCAATTCAATTTCCTCTGCATGCAGTTTGCCCAACAAGCCCAGTATATGGGTGGCCAGAATTTGCCGCCCTTGAACCTAAATGAAATCGTCGTGACCCAGTTTTTCGGGGTGATGGACTTCATCTGGTTGCTTGTCGTGCCCATGTTGACGATGCGACTTTTCGCCGAGGAAAAGAAAAATGGCACCATGGAATTGCTGATGACCTCGCCGATCTCCAGCGTACAGGTACTGCTCGGAAAGTTTTTTGCCTGCCTCTCCCTCTACACCATTATCGTCGCGCTCACCCTGGTTTACTGCCTCATCCTGGAAATCTACGGCGAACCGGATTGGGGCCCCATCTTTTCTGCCTATCTGGGTTATATCCTGCTAGGCGGCACTTTTATAGCGGTTGGGGTTCTGGCCTCTGCCCTGACGGAAAACCAGATTGTTGCAGTCTTGGTGTCTTTCGGAATTTTGCTGCTTTTATGGCTTATCGATTGGTCGGCCAGTTTTGCCGGACCTACTGCAGCCAAGATCTTGCAGCACATTTCGATTATCGAGCATTTGAAGGATTTTCAACGCGGAGTCATCGATACCAAAGACGTCATTTTCTATCTGAGTTTCATATTCTTCGGTTTATTCCTTACTACCCGGGTTCTCGAATCGAGGAGATGGAGGCGATAGAATGAAGGCCTATTCAATTCCACTCAGTTTGCTTGGTGCAGTACTGATCCTGGCAGGCGGTCTGGCCTACCTTATAAGTCCGGAACCCGGGTTGGGGATTTTTTTCAATATCGGTGTCGGGCTTGTCCTGGTCATCGCCATGGGGATTTTCAACTCCGAGTTATTGCGTCATTACGGCAACTGGCTGAACGCGATCTGGGGCAGTCTCATGGTTCTGGGTATAGCGGCAATGGTGAATTTCCTGGCCGACCTCTACCCTCAGCGCCTCGATCTCACCGCCGGCAAATTGCACAGCTTATCAGATCTGACCATCGAAACTCTGGAGGGGCTATCACAGGATGTAGTGGCCCTCGCCTTTATGGAGCAGGGAGTGGACGAACAACTCGAGAGCAAGTTGAAGGGTTACGCCGTCCACAGTTCCCGCTTTAAATACGAGTTCATCGATCCCGACAAGGAGCCAGAGCGCACCGCAGATTACGGGGTTACGAGTTATAACACTCTGGTTTTAGAGTCGGGTGGAAAAAACCAGAAAATTACCGAACTGCAAGAAAAAGAAATAACCAATGCCATGCTGAAGGTGTTGCGCGAGCGCCGCGAAGTCGTCTACATGAGCTCGGGGCATGGTGAAAAAGGCGTTGGGAATGGCGAGCGGGATTTTGGCCTGATCCGGCAGCAGCTGCAGGAGATCGACTATAGTGTTGAAGATTCCCTGTTTATTGCCCGTGCCGGAGAGATCCCCGAAGATTGTGCCGTGCTGATTATAGCCGGTCCCACGACGCCCTTTTTGCCTAACGAGGTAGAAGCGGTGCGGCGCTACCTGGAAGGGGGTGGGGCGGTGCTGGTCTTTCTGGACCCGCTGTACCAGAGCGGGTTGGAGGCACTTCTGGGTGAGTGGGGCGTGGAAGTAGGAGATGATTTTGTAATTGACCGCAGTGGCATTGGGAGTTTATTCGGCCTCGATTATATCACTCCCGTTGCGCTTAACTATGGGGAGCATCCCATTACCCGCAAGCATCAGGGGATGATGACCTTTTACGAACTGGTGCGTTCGGTGCATTTCAAAGCTCC
>CAXFTV010000266.1:0-8367 GCA_964005845.1 uncultured bacterium | reverse complement strand
TCGGCGATATAGTCCTCGTCGTCGATGATCGGGGGCGTGATAAAGGCGGGATTTTCGATCACTTCGCGAACCCGGCGGCGGCGGTTCTCGCGGTCGATCTCGTCGGTGTGGAAGATGAGTTCGGGGGGGCTGAACGCCTGGAAATCGGCACTGGTCGAGAGAAATACAGAGCGCCCCCACTCGCTGCCCTGCTTGACCATGGCCAGGAACTGATTCGATTGGCGGTCGTGGGTGAACTGGGATTCGTCCGAACTGATAATTGGGGGGGTATCGATCAGGGACCAGTGGAAACCATCGGGCGAGACGGCGGGCTGGCGGTTGCTGCCGCCGAGCAGGCCTTTGTAGCGCCTGTTTGGATCCGGGTCGCTTTCGTCGCGCACCACGTGGAAGGGATTGCCGGGCCCTCCTTGCTGGGGCGCGAAGGCGATGTTGTTGGCCGTGGAACCCTTCCATTCGACCAGGCCCAGCGAGGGTTTTTCCCAGTGCTCGCCGTCGGTGGAGGTGGCGTAATAGGTGTGTTCGCCAAAGTACCACCACTCCCACAAACCCTTATCCGAATTCCACTGCGGATTGGAGCGGCTCTGGATTCCCCCGTTGATGAGGGGACCCCATTTTTTGGGTGAGTGCAGGGTGCGCCGGGCGCCCGCTATCTTTTCCACCGCACCGTCGTCGAGAAAAAGCTGGTGGTATTTTTTCGGATCTATGAGATCGAGGCTCATGGCAAAGGTCCTTTTGAACCGTTTAGAGGCTCTTGGCAGCCGTTTTGAATTGAACTTTCGCGTCGGGTTCTATGCAGGACAAATAAATGGTGCTAGAGCCAGTGTGGTCAAGGTCCATGGATCTTAAAAGAAGAAAAAATCAGGTTTGCATGCAGGGGTGGAATAGTGCATTTTCAAGCCCCTTGAAGAGATGCTAGAAGCAGCGATTTACTGCAGATGAAGGAGCGAGTATATTGGCACGGAAAGGTGTGTGGACTACCCGGGGTTTCGATGATTTTAGCGCGGGTACCTGTGGTTTTGCCGGCCACAATCTCTACGTTTCCCGCGGCGGCATTTTGCAGCGCATTCACCAGTACGATTTCGCCCGGGACGGCTACCTGGACCTGGTCTTCTGCAATAGCCAGGACCATCTGGAAATGCCGCCTGTCACCCTGTACCGGGAGGCGCTGGATAATCCCTCGTCTAGCGAAGTGCCGGCCGACGGCCCCTGGTCGGGAGCGGTCCTCGATCTGAACGGCAATGGCTGCGACGACCTGGTGCTGGGCAATCGCTACAACGGCATTGGCCACTACATGAATGCCCTCATCTACTACGGCGGTCCCGATGGCTGGAGCGAACGCCACCACCAGCGTTTGCCCGCACCGGTGTGCACTGCGGTGGCAGCGGGCGACTTCAACGGCGATGGCCGGCCCGACCTGGCCTTTCTGTGCAGTGGGCGGGTCCGTCTGTTTTACCAGTCCGAATTGGGTTTCGAGCCCAGGCGCTTCGTCGATCTGGAGATCGAGGGCGATCAGCTGGGAGCCGGCGATGTGGACGGCGATGGCTGTGCCGATTTGCTGGTGCGCTCCGAGGAGGGCGAAATATCCGTCTACTGGGGCGGTGAGGGGGGCATCGACGGCACTGCTTGCACGCCCCTGCCCCTAGAGGCAGAGAGCGGAGGGGACGCCGAAGGCGATGCCGTGGACCGGGCGTCGGCCGAATACGTCCAGGATGCCCGACCCCTGGTCCAGGTGGTCTATCTGCAGGGCTGCCCCCACATTTTTGCCGCCCGTCCCCGGCGCGCCCTGCTGGTGCCGGTGGAGCCGGGACGGCACTTCGGCACGCCGCTGAATTTTGCCTGCACCCACGCTATGGCCGTGGCCCTGGGGGATGTGAACGGCGACGGCCATGCGGATCTGGTCTTTGCCTGCCGCCAGCCCGCGGGCGCGGGCGAGTGCTCGTGGATCTACTGGGGCGCGGCTGAAGGTTTTGACGAAGTCCGGCGCCAGAGCCTGGCCACCGATCGCGCCTGTGATGTGGCGGTGGGCGATATAGACGGCAGCGGCTGCGATGATATCGCTTTCTGCCAGGGCCACACCCCCGATCTCTTTACGCGTGCGTCCCTGGTCTATCGCGGCGGCTCCGAGGTGGGGGGCGAGAAAGTCGGCCTGACCAGCCACGATGGCCGCCGGGTCTTTCTGGCCCGGCCGCGGGGTTCGGGGGGGCTCGACGTGGTTTTCGTCAATGCCCAGGGGCGCCGCAAAATCGAAGATGTGCCCATCTATATCTATGCCGGGGGGGCGGAGGGGTTCAGCGCCGACAGACAGTGCGCCCTGCCCGCCTGGGGCGCCATCGGCGCCCTGTGCTGCGATGTGGACGACGACGGCCGCGCCGACCTGGTGCTGGTCAATTCGGCCCACAACAACCCCTCGCGCGACCCGGGTTCCTACATCTACCTGAACGGCCCCGATGGCTTCCCGCCGCAGCCCTCCCAGGTTCTGCGCACCGATCTGGCGCACGGGGGATGTTGCGCCGACATCGATCGCGACGGCTATCTGGAGCTGATTTTCGGCGGGCATCTGAGCCCGGAAATTCTCATTTTCCGCAGTGGACCGGAAGGCTACGAAACGCAAAATCCCCAGCGCATTCGCATGGAGGCAGAGGGCGTTCTCTACGATAGCCCTCTATGGGTCTACCTGGCCGATCTGGACAACGACGGCTGGCTCGACCTGGTAGTGCCGCAAAGCAAGCACGATCGCAGCCTCATCCTGTGGGGCGGTCCAGCGGGCTTCAGCATGGCGCGCTGCCAGTATCTCTCGGTGTGGAAGGGGGTCTGCGCCCGAAGCGCTGATTTGAGCGGCAATGGCTATCTCGACCTGATAATCGGGGCGGCGCCGCCGACCCTGGCGGCGCCGCACGATTGCTTCGTCTACATTTACTGGAATGGACCGGAGGGACTGGACGAAGCGCGTCGCACCCTGCTGCCGGCCAAGGGCGTGCTTTCGGTGGGGGTAGCGGATTTCGACAACGACGGCTTGCTCGATCTTTTCGTGCCCAGTTATTCCGACAGCAATTCGCGCGATCTGGATTCATATATCTACTGGAACCGCCCCGGGCGCGGTTTTGCGGCGGCGGACCGCACCCGTCTCTTCACCCACTCGGCCTCGGGCTGCATAGCCGCCGATTTCAACGGCGATGGCTGGATCGACCTGGCGGTAGCCAACCACAAGGTGGAGGGAGACCACCGGGGCTGGTCCGCGGTCTGGTGGAACGGTCCGGAGGGTTTTTCCGCAGAGCGTAGCACGCGCCTGCCCACGTCCGGCCCGCACGGCATGGTATGCGTCGATCCGGGCAATATTGCCGACCGCGGCCACCAGGAGTTCTACACCTCGGTCCCCTTTGAATTGCCTCCGGGCAGGCGGCCCACCCGGATTGCCTGGGAGGCGGAAACGCCAGCGCGCACCTGGGTGAAAGCGCAGTTGCGCAGTGCCGCCACCAGGGCGGCACTGGAGCGGGCGGATTGGCAGGGGGCGGCAGGCGCGGGCAGCTGGTTCGCCGCTGGCGACAGCCTAGAGGGCGGGCAGCTGCCGGGCGACTGGATTCAGTACCGTCTGGCCCTGGGGGCTTTCAACAGCGGCAGCACGCCCAGGGTGCGTGCCGTGCACCTCGAATACCAATAATATTTTACCGTTGAGACAGAGCTTGGGACCTAGCGCCGCTGGCGCGCTTTCATCCTTTTCTGCAGCGCCGCTCTCACCTTGGCCAGGTTGCTTTTGGCAGCGGCGAAGTCGGCTTTGAGCTGGACCGCTTTTTCGAGGTAGGGCAGGGCTTGTTGCAACTTGCCTTGCTGGGCCAGTGCGCCGCCGAGGTTGCTGCAGGTTTGGGCCCGGTCGGGTTCCAGGCGCAGCGCTTCCCGGTAGTAGGGGACCGCTTCGTCCAGGCGGCCGAGTTGGTGGAGGGATAGGCCCAGTCCATCCAGGGCCTGGGCATCCTGCGGGTCGAGTTGCGCGACCCGGGCATAATGGGATCTCGCTGCTTCAAAGCGCCCCTGGCGCATGAGCACATCGGCCAGGGTGCGCCGGGCTACCAGGTGTTCGGGGAGTTGCTCCAGGGCAGCTTCAAGCAGCGTTGCCGCCTGCCGGTAAGCGCGGGCAGCGATCGGGAATTTAGCTTGCTGCACAGCGGCGGCGGCGGCGATTTCCCGCAGATTTTTGGCGCGCACCTCTTCAATGGCCCGTTCTTCTTCTCTGCCCACCGGCAGCAGGGTGCGCGGGGGCGCCAGATGCTGGTGCAAAAGTTCGATGGTCGGGAGCGCGTTCTCGTGGTTTTTAAAAGCGCCGGCAACGGCATAGTCGAGAATTGGCCGGTCGTCCCGGTAGAGCGGAGCCCCATGGGCCAGGGCCCTCAGCCCCTCGGAGCCCATTAAATAGCCACCAAAAAAGACCTGCGGGCGGTTGAGCGAGTAGGGGGCGCCACCCCAGTGGCTGTACTCCAGGTCGCGGCGAATTTCTCCATCGGCAAGGCGTTTTTCGAAAGCGCTTCGATCGAGGCGCCAGTCCGTCCCGGTGATGCCGATGAGCAGCAGCTCCGAGGTATTGTACCACAGCAGGCTCTGGGGAAAGGCAGCGAGAAAACTTTGCACCGTGCTGCGAAAATGGTCGACGCCCAAGAGGGACAGGGGGACGAACTGGATCAGGAAGCCGCCTGGGCGCAGCCGTTGCTGCACCCGCTGGTAGAAATCGGCGGTGTAGAACGAGGCCACGCCAGGGCGGGAAAGCTGGCCCAGCTCGAGGGAGATCACATCGTAGGTCGAAGGAGTATGGCGAAGATAATTGCGCCCGTCGGCGCTGATCAACTCTACTCTGGGATCTTCCATCCAGCTGGAATCGAAATGGGGGCGGATGAATTCGAAGATGGTGGGTTCGATATCGACGCAAGCGAGGCGGTCGATGGGGTAGAGCAGAAAGCGGGCCGCAGTCTGGCCGGTACCAACGCCTACTACCAGGACTTTTTGGGGGGCGGAGTGCAGCAGCATGGGGACGTGAGCGGCCATTACCTGGTGGGTTTTTCGCGTTCTGCCCTGCCACCAGCGATTGATCTCCAGTTGCAGACCCCGATCTTTGCGAATGACCGCCAGGTCGGAGCCGTAGCCCTCGCGGAAGTCGACCAGCTCTTCCCGCTTGCCCAGGAAGTCGGCGGGAATGCGGCTGGCCGTCAGGTGGGGAATGCCGAGCCAGATTCCCAGGCAAAGCGCTATGAGTGCAACTTTGAGGGCTAGTGCGGTCTGGCGATCGAGGAAGATCCACGCGGCGAATCCGATGGCCAGGCTCGTGCCGGTGGTGAAGAGGAGGCTGGTTTCCAGACCGAAGAGCGGCAGGCCAACAAAGCCAATGGCCAGGGCACCGGCAATCCCTCCCAGGGTATTGACTGCGGCGATTTTGCCCGTACCGCTGCCCGCCGCCGAGGCGTCCTCGACCACCATCCTGACCGCCAGCGGAAAAGAGGCCCCTCCCAGAATAGCAGGCGGTAGCAGCAGAACGGCGAAAGCCCACCAATCGTTGCCCAGATGCTGCCAGACCCTGGCAGGTAGCATGACCAGGCTGAGCACGGCCAGTCCCACGAGGACCTGAAAGGCGCCGAAATAGCGCGCTCTGGCCCTCTGCCCGTCGAAAAAGCGGGAGGCGAGGATACTGCCCACTACCAGCCCCACAAGCACTATGCTCAAGGTCAGGGTATAGGTGTATACGGTATTGGCGATAAAAAGTCCCAGGTAGCGCGTCCACAGCACCTCACCTCCGAGGGTTGTAAAGCCAACGGCGAAAAATAATACAAATACGCCCCAGCGGTCTTTGCGCTCGAAATCTGGAGGTGAGTCCTGAGTTGCGCTCTGTTTAGCGGCGGGCAGCATTTTTGCGGCTAGGCCGGCAAGGATGCTCAGAGCCGCCCCGAGCTGCACGGTACCCACCAGGCCTAGCGCGGGTAAAAACACAAATCCGGCCCCGGCACAACCCAGAGCTGCGCCGGCGGTGTTGATACCGTAGAGCAAACCGACGGAGCGCGCTATTTTGGCGTCGCTGCGCACAAATTGACGGCAGAAGAGGGGCAGGGTAGCGCCCATGAGAACGGTCGGTGGAAAAATTACCACTCCCACCAGACCAGCGCGCGCTGCGAAGAGCAGAAGAGGATGGTCGGAAAGGCTTCGGTAAATCGCGCCGAAGAGGGAGTCTGCCAGGTCAAAGGCGAGGGGGCTGGCCAGTGCTAGGAGCCCCAGGCCGATTTCCACTAGCGCAAAGATGTGCAGTGGGCGACGGGTTCGCTGCGCCAGGTGTCCCGAAAAGTAGGAACCGCAGGCCAGGCCCAGAAAAAAGACGGCCAGGACGGTGCTGAAAGCAAAGGTCGTCGAGCCAAAGAGCAGCGAGGCCTGGCGAATCCAGGCGACCTCGTAAACCAGTCCCGCAAAACCGGAGAGGAAAAAGGCGATCAGCGCGATTAGATGCTGCGCGGCAAAAGGTATAGATGAAGACGCGCTAGTCAACCCCGTTGTTCGCTTGGCCTTGTCTCGGGAAAACACTATGCTTGCTTTCGAAGTGCCGACAGGGTAGAACGCTGCGGCATGAGGAAAATCTCACCAGGGAATAATTTAGTGATTTTGCATGAGTTGAAAAATGCTCTGCGGTGATTGGAGGACCTAAACTATTATTCTTATCGCGCTTGTACAAGTCAAAGTATACACTGCCAAAATCTTATTTTAACAACAATTTATGGGTTTTTCACAGATACTACCTAAATATACTAAGAGCCGCTTTCACTGGTGGATTTTTTTTGTATTTTTATGCTAGTGCAAGTAGACCAATAGCGAAAGGAAATCAAATTGCCAGAGTCGTTTTCGTCTCCGACGCGTTCCGCGCCTTCGCAAGGTATAAGCGCAGAGGTAGTAAAAGGTTGTAGCTTTAAAGCGCTGGTTGTGGGGTTGGTCGGGGCGGCCGCAATCGGTCTGGGCTCGACCTATAACGACATGATCATCAAAGGTTCCGGGCTGGCCGTTTGGAACCTGACTCCGGCAGCGATTTTCCTGTTCTTCCTCCTCGTCGTCGGGTTAAATTTTCTCCTGCACTTGCTAAGTCCCCGCCTGGCGCTGCAGCGGGGCGAATTGGCCGTGGTGTTCTTCATTATTCTGCTGGCCAATACCCTCTCGAGTCGCGGCTTGCCGGCCCAGCTGCTGCCGGTGATTACCGGAGCCCATTATTATGCCACCCCAGAGAATGGGTGGGCCCACCTGGTGCAGCCCTATATGCCGGAGTGGCCGGTGCCCCAGGGGCGCGATGCAATTTGGGGATTCTACGAGGGCAATGCCACAGGTACCATACCCTGGGAAGTTTGGCTTCTTCCTCTTTTTTATTGGGCTATTTTCGGTCTTTCGCTTTTTCTGGCCATGGTATGTCTGATGGTGATCGTGCGGCGCCAGTGGGTGGAACACGAGCGCCTGGCCTATCCCATGGTCCAACTGCCGCTGGCCATGATTGCCGACGATCGCAGCGGCAAGGCGCTTAAACCCCTGTTTCGCCAGGGGTTGATGTGGCTGGGGTTCGCCCTTCCTTTTGGGATGGGCACGATCAATGCACTGCACAACTACCTCGGGATCGGTCCTACTGTCAGCCTGTCGCTGGGGGGCATTTCCCTATTCCAGGGGATGGCGAGCATCGGTCTGTCGCTGAATTTGTCCATGGTGGGGTTCTCGTATTTCGTGCCGCAAAATGTGGCCCTGGGACTCAGTTTTTTTTATTTCCTGAACGTATTGCAACGGGGTGTTCTGGGCGTTCTGGCCTGGGGAGGTAAGGATGAGAGCATGGGGGCCTACAGCCAGTACACCGATCCGATCATCATTCACCAGGCGATGGGGGGGATGATCGTCCTGGTATTGGGTACCTTCTGGGTGGGCCGCAAACATCTCAAGAATGTCATCCGCAAGGCCTTCCGCGGCGATCCGGATATTGACGATTCGGACGAGATTGTCTCCTACCGCGTTGCCGTCCTTGGCACGCTTGTCAGTTTTGTGCTGCTAGGGATTTGGCTTTGGTTTTCGGGCATTCCCCCACTCTTTGTGCCGCTGCTTCTTTTCGGGGCTTTTGTGGGCTTTATCACCATTGCCCGGGTGGTGGCCCAGGGGGGCGTAGCGTCGATGTTTCCGCCGACCAATGGTCCCGATTTCGCCGTTGCCAATATAGGGGGATCGCTTCTAGGGTCCAGGGGAATGGCCGGTATGGCCCTGACCTATGCCTGGAGTGTGGACACTCTGATTTTGTTGATGAGCGCCTGTGCCAACGGCTTAAAATTGGTCACTGAGATCCAGTTGCCGCACCGCCGGCGTCTCTTTGGCGCCACCGTGGCG
>CAXFTV010000265.1:0-7973 GCA_964005845.1 uncultured bacterium | reverse complement strand
CGCTCGCTTGCCACCATAGACTTGTCTGCACGGCAAGTGCAACCGAACGACGGGGGGAGCGGCCGCGCGGTTCATCATCACGAAGGGCGTAAAGGGGGGGATAAAGGAAAGCACCATAGCCAGAATGCCGTTGGGATCCTGGCCTATAGGGACCATCGCCAGGAGCGGTATAATCATGGGAATGAGCACCGGCGTCATCAGGTTTTGCGTCTCTCTGACACTGTTGCAGACCGACCCAACTCCCGCCAGGATGGCGGCGTAAAATAGGTACCCCATGAGAAAATACAGCAAAAAGGAAAACATGTAGAGCGGATCGGCGGCGATGTTGCCGAAAAGGTCCATCGGCATCCCCATGGCGCCTGGCACAACCACGAGGATGACGAAAAAACACAGCGCCCAGGAACCCACTACAGTCAAGCCCGAAGCAGCCATACCCGCGATCTTGCCGGCCATGAGCTGGAAGGGGGAAATAGACGAGAGTAGCACCTCGATAATGCGATTGGACTTCTCCTCGACGGTGTTGGTCAGGAGCATTTGGGCACTGGTAAAAATTGCGATCCACAGCAAATATACAAAAGCCACCGGCGCCCATTGCCGTGCCATATCTCGTGAGCGCACCTTTTCCTCGCCCCCGCCCTCCCCTACTTTGCGCCCCTGAAAACTTAGTGGCTCCCGAATCCAGTGGGCGATTTGGGGATCGATCTCCGACTGGGCGATGCGCCGCTGGCGCACTACTTCAGCCGCTCGACCTGTGAACCAGTTTAGCAGGGCTCGGTCGGTTAGGTTGTTGGAAACGTATTTGCAACCCGTGGCGTCCCTCACCGGATCGGCACCGATGACAAAATAGGCAAAAATCTCGCCATCGGCGATCATGCGGTTGAGTGCGCTCTGGGGATCTTCTCCATCGCCGGAGGGGACATCAATCCGAACATAGAGATTGCGGCTAAGTTCAACATCCAGGCGCTCCACTTCCCCGGGCGGTGCCCGGCGCCACCACTGCTGCAATTCGGCGCGCTGGTCGCGCAGGGCCAGACGGGCTTTTTCTGGCAGCTGTCGCTCATCTTCTGGCCTGGACTGCTGCGCCGCCAGCAAGGCAATGAATTTTTCCCGCTCGCCCCCGTCGAGCTCGTCCAAAACTGCTGCCAAGCGCTCGAGCACCGCGGGTACGGCCTCACCCCGGCGGCGCCAATCTCCAACTGCCTGGATGACCTGGCGCAGATCGTCCTCAATTGCCAGAGCCTCGACTTCCCTGAGCAAAAATCCCGACTCATCAAGAACCGCATAGGTGCGGGCGGATTTGGTTTTTGAAAGCAGGATGGGCACCAGCACCAACAGGCTGATAACGACTGGAAAGGCCAGGATACCTATCCAAAAAGCCTTGGTGCGCAGATTTTCCATGTACTCCCGCCGGGCAACCATATAAATTTTACTCATCGGGCTGTTCTCCCACCGTGCGGATAAAGATCTCGTGTAGTGATGGAGCGCGCAGATCAAAGCGCCGGATCCGCAGTTTTTGCAGCAGGGCGCCCAGAATTTGCTGTGGATCGGTACCCTCTTCGAGGAAGAGTTCGGCCTGCTTGCCGGCATCGTTGACCCGCCTTACTCCGGGCAGACCTGCCAGCATGGAACCATCCCCATCGTAATCCAGTAGCACCGCCTGGCCCTTGCTCTCGCGCACCTCTTCCAGTGCCCCATCCAATACCTTGACCCCCTTATTGATAAGCACCACGTAGTCGCAGATCTGCTCGGCCTGCTCCATGATATGGGTGGAAAAAAGCACCGTTTTGCCCTCGCGTTTCAGCTGCAGAACTGCATCGCGCATCAGATCTCTGTTGACCGGGTCGAGGCCGGAAAAGGGTTCGTCGAGAATGACCAGATCGGGTTGGTGAATCAGGGTAATCAGGAGCTGAACTTTTTGCCCCATGCCCTTGGAAAGAGTTTCGCAGCGCTTGTCTATCCAGTCCCCCAGGCCAAATTCCCGCAGCAAGATCTCGGCCCGCTCCCGGGCAAAGCGCCGATCCATTCCTTTCAGCTGGCCGAAATAGGCGACCATCTCCGCCACCCGCATCTTCTTGTACAGTCCCTTCTCCTCCGGCAGGTATCCCACCCGCTCTTTGACCAGAACCGGATCCTCTGTCCCGAGCACGGAGAGGTGCCCCCGGTCCGGATAAAAGATCCCCATGATCATGCGGATAATTGTAGTTTTACCGGCGCCGTTTGGCCCCAGGAAACCGTATATGCAACCGCTGGGCACCCGCAGTGAGAAATCCCTCACGGCGCTGACATCACCGAATTCTTTGCCAATCCCCTGCATAACTAGCGCATCTGTCATCTCGTACCTTTTTCAAATTTTAAGCTATCTTGACGATCGCAAGGCATCATCTCTGGGGCCTCTAGCGATAAATTTGTATATTTAAATTAATGCACAAGGCCCATTAAACGTTAGACGATTAATTATGCAGCCACAATTTTGCGATCCATTCTTTGAACTGGCTCAGCAAGACCCAATAGACCTGGCCCGCGGCGCCCTGCTCATCGCCGGGGAAGCGTATCCCCGCCTCGATCCAGAGATCTACATACAAGAACTGGACCGCATGGCCACAGCCGTCCGGCCCGCCGTGGAAGCCACTCCGACCACGGCCGCAGGCCTGAAGGCCCTTAATCACTACCTCTTTGTCGAACTGGGTTTCAAAGGTAACCAGGAAGACTACTACAATCCGCGCAATAGTTACTTGAACGATGTGCTGGAGCGCCGCCTGGGCATCCCCATCTCCCTTTCAGTGCTATACCTGGAAGTTGGCCAGCGCCTGGGTATACCCCTGGACGGGATAAACTTCCCGGGCCATTTTCTAATCAAATGTACGGCGCCGCCCGCCCCTCTATTCATCGATCCCTTTGGCGGCGGACAAATCCTCGAAGAAGACGAACTCGAAACCCGTCTGCCCTTTTCCGGCAGCCGCAAATTACCCTTGGAAAAACATTTCCTGGATGCCGTATCGCCACGGGAAATTCTGGCCCGCATGTTGCGCAACCTCAAGCAAATTCACATCGAACAAAAAAAATTCAAACAGGCCATCAGCAGCGGCGAGAAGATTACCTGGCTCCAACCAGAAAGTGCCTTCGACTACCGCGACCTGGGCTACCTCTACTACCAGGTGAAAGCCTACCACCAATCCCTTGCTGCATTCAATGCTTACCTAGAGCACTCCGAAGCCGCTGCCGACGAACCGGAAATTCGAGAAAACATACAGATCCTGGCCACTCGGCTTGGAACTCTCAATTAGGATTGCGCATTAAGCCGAGGGGGAGCGGGAATTTTCGACAATCTGCAACCCCTGGCAAAGTCGGGGCAAATGCCTTTACAGGACAGCCCAAATTTACCTGCTGCCCGCCAAATGTCCTGCTCCGCCCATAGTTGCCAACCCTCGCCTTTTGGCGCCGCCCCATTGCCCCTGGTTTTGTCCAGAACCCTCGCCAGTGATGCGGTGGCCGGCAGATTGCCCAGCCCTATTTTGCAAATAAGATACTGGCGGGGGTTGGCCAAAGCAAACATCTTTAGGTTTTGCCTTTCAACAACTTGAAAATCCCCCTCGTTCTCCCTATTATTCTCAACGACAAGACAAAAGATAAATGCCGGTCCGCGGCCGGCACATGGTGCGTGGGCACTAATTTTTCACCTGAGAAGCCGTCTTAGAAAAGGAGTGCTAGCCATGAACCTTTCATGCTGTATCTGGGCTCTCTCCGGAACCCTGGAAGAGGACCTCAAAAAAATTGCAGCGGCTGGTTTCGGCTGGATTGATATCCGCCCCCATACCCTGAGTCCCCGCCAATCCCTTGGCGCAGTCCTGCCAGTTTCCTGTATAGCCCTGTCCCACGGGGCCCCCGCAGGTGCACTCCTCGCCAGTCGGGATCCGGCCGCCGCCGCCCACGCCCGCGCCTACCTCGATGGGGCACTGGAATACGGCGCGGCCCAGGGCGCCACAGCCGCCTACGTCGTTCCCGAGGATGACGGCAGCCTGGAGACTCTGTCGCGCTACGCCGATGCCCTGGGCGCTGCCGCCGAATATGCCGCAACGCTAGGGCTCAAACTATGCGTCGAGCACTTCCCGGGCAGCGCCCTGCCCACAATCGCAGCCACCCTCGGCTTCGTGCGCTCCGTCGACCATCCCAATCTCTACCTGTTACTTGATGTAGGACACGCGCAAATGTCGGGCGAAGACGCCGCCGCCGCCATTGCCGCGGCCGGGGCCCAACTGGGCTATGTCCACCTCGACGACAACGACGGCCGCAACGACTCGCACCTGGCCCTGCTCGACGGAGTAATGAGTGCTGAAACTCTGTGCCGGACTTTCGCAGCGCTGCAAAGCAGTGGCTACCAGGGCAATGTCAGCCTCGAACTCCACGCCGAACTGCCCGACCCCCTTGCGGCGCTGATAAAAAGCCGCAAGGTACTGAACGAAATAGTTGGGATTTCCTGACCGAGAGCTCCTGGCACTTCCTCTTGCCAGGTAGTTGCAGAAACGCCCCAATCAGCGGATGAGCAAATATGCAACGAGTTCCCTTACAACAAATCCACCATGAGTTCAACCGCGTCCTGCGAAAAAACGGCCTGGTGGCCGAGGACGCCGAACTCTGTGCCCGGATCTTTGCCGAAAGCACCCGCGATGGGGTGCACTCCCATGGTTTGAATCGCTTTCCCAGCTTTGTCGAAAGCTTCAAAAGCGACTATGTCGACATCGGGGCCTCACCTGCAAAGATGGCCGCTTTTGGCTCGCTAGAACAATGGGACGGCCGCATGGGCATCGGGCTGCTCAATGCCTCCTTTTGCATGGATCGGGCCCTCGCCCTGGCGCGGCAGAACGGCCTGGGTTGCGTCGCCCTCAAAAATACCAACCACTGGATGCGCGCCGGCACCTATGGGCTACAGGCCGCAGACGCGGGCTGCATCGGCATCTGCTGGACCAATACTACCAGGCTGATGCCCCCCTGGGGCTCGGCTGAACGCCGCCTCGGAAACAATCCCCTGGTGGTGGCCGTTCCCAGAGAAAAGGGCCACATTCTCCTGGACATGGCCATGAGCCAGTTCGCCAATGGCAGGCTACAGATTTACCGCGACCGGGGTGAAGAATTGCCGCTGGAGGGAGGCTACGACCGCGAGGGCCAGCCCACCACCGACGCGGGGGCCATCCTCGATTCCCAACGCCCCCTCCCCATCGGCTACTGGAAGGGATCGGGCCTGGCCTTCGTACTCGACTTGATCGCCACTTTGTTATCCGGGGGCCAGGCCACCCATGATATTTCCCGACGTCGAGACGAAGCTCGGGTTTCGCAGGTATTCATTGCCATGGACGTCCATAGCGTAGCCGGCGAGCAGGTCCTCCGGCAAAGCGTCGACGCCATCGTCGAGGATCTGCACCAAGCCATCCCTCTGGATGAAAGCAGCCCGGTGAGCTATCCCGGCGAACGAATGCTTAAAATCCGCCGGGAAAGCCTCGAGTTTGGCGTCCTGGTAGATCCGCGGTGCTGGCAACAGGTCCTGGACTTATAAACCGCTTCCCGGGAACCCGAACCAGCGACTCGCCTTGTGGAACTGAAAGTGCCCTATCGATTGGGGCTCTGCATCGGGCTAGCCCGCGGCCCCGGGGACCTTTGCCCTATGCTGGAACGAGAAAAATCCTGGTGCCTGCCAATCCAAAACGCCGCCCCCCCGGCATCGTGCCCTTACTCATGCGAGTTTCTGGATACCGCACTTTGGTCACGAGAGCGAACCGCCTGTGATGCACCAACTCGAACCCTCTACTGCGGCTAAACTGGCCCTTCCCAGCAAATCCCCCAATGGAATGATGGGAGGCAACGAGCTGTCCTTTAACCTCGCTTCACCGGCGCCTTGATCGCCCGATGCCGAATGAATAGAGCGCCATTTGACTCAACTTGACCTGGGAGGAGCGAAGCGCTAGGTTTCACCTCCAGGGCGGAGAAATTCTTTTGTCCCCGGCGCGCAATAGCGGTGCGAGGCCGACTTCCATGCTAAGTTTATAGGAGTTCAGAACCCGTGTGAACGCTCAAATCTTCGAAGCGCACAATGCGGTTTGAGCCAATATTCAACTGCCCGTCCCCTGCGGAGGTACATCAATGCCCCAAAAAGTTCTCATCACCGGTATGAGCGGACTCATCGGTGGAGTGGTGCGCCGCCATTTGGAGGATCGCTACCCGCTTATCGCCCTCAACCGCCGCGCAGTGCCCGAGATCGAATGCCACCTGGCGGATATCGCCGATCTGGAGGCCATCCAGCCCGCCTTCGTCGAAGTCGACACGGTAGTCCACCTGGCGGCACTGGCGCGGGGCGACGCCCCCTTCGATGCCATCCTGCACCACAATATCATCGGCACCTACAATGTCTTTGAAGCGGCGCGCCGGGCTGGAGTCAAGCGCATAATTGCAGCCAGCAGCGGGTCGGCCGTTTCCAACTGGGAGCGCGATATGCCCTACCAGGCGTTGGTTCAGGGACGCTACGATGAGACGCCCTCGACCTGGGAAAAACTAAACCATGAAACCCCGGTGCGCCCCAGCGGTCTTTATGGGTGTAGCAAAGTCTGGCTCGAAGCCCTGGGGCGCCATTTTTCCGACACCTTTGACCTTTCGGTCATTTGCCTGCGCATCGGCGCCGTCAACCAGGAAGATAAACCCCGCGATGCACGCCAGTTCTCCGTCTGGTGCAGCCAGCGCGATATCGCCCAAATGGTCGAGCGCTGTATTGCCGCCCCCCTCAGCCTGCGCTACGAGATATTTTTCGCCGTATCCGATAACAAGTGGAGCTACCGCGACGTGGAACACGCCCGCAAGCAGGTCGGTTACGAGCCCCTGGACGCGGCCGAGGCCCACCGCTGATATCCCAGCCAGCCCTGCGAACAAGGAGAAAAAGAAATGCCCGAAAATTACGCGGTCGAAATGCGCCTGAATATTCCGACCCCCATGCGCGACGGAGTAAACCTATCCTCGGATATATATCTGCCGCGAACCAGCGGCACCTTTCCAACGGTGCTGATGCGCACCCCCTACAGCAACAACATGGAACCGATTATCGAGAAGGCCCGCAGCCTGGCCAATAAAGGCTATGTATGCGTCGCCCAGGACGTGCGTGGCCGCTGGGATTCGGACGGCACCCACAACCCTTTTCACCATCACGCCGAGGACGGCTACGATACCCAGGAATGGATTGGCGGACAGGAGTGGAGCAACGGCAAAATCGGCATGGCTGGAGCCTCTTATCTGGGCCTGGTACAATGGCAGAGCGCCCCCGAGCGCAGCCCCTTTCTAAGCTGTCTTGCACCCCGGGTCATCTGCGGCGACTTTTACAGCGGCCTGCTCTATCCAGGCGGTGCTTTCCAACTCAACGTAGCCCTGACCTGGGGCATGCGCACGAATGGACGTACCGCGCAGAGCATCGATTTTCACAACTGGACCGAAGCCTTCCGCTCCCTGCCGATCAAAGAAATGGATGAAATGGCGGGACGCCGCTTGCACTTTTGGAAGGATTGGGTCGAACACCCCAACTACGATGCCTATTGGGCCGCCAATAACGTCGAGGAGAAATGGGGGGAAATCGCCGTACCCGCCTTTAATATGGGCGGCTGGTACGATCTTTATGCCCAGCACGCTTTCATCAACTTCAACGGTTTGCGCCAGCACGGCTACACTAAAGAAGCGCGCCAGAGCAGAATCATCGTCGGCCCCTGGCCCCATGCCCTGAGCACCTCCAGCCGCACCGGGGATATTGACTTCGGAGCCGGCTCGATGGTGGACCTGGACGCCGAAGAACTGCGCTGGTTCGACTACTGGCTCAAGGGGATCGACAACGGGATCGTCGACGAGCCTCCGATCCGGCTTTTCATTATGGGAGTAAATCGCTGGCGGGATGAGAATGAATGGCCGCTGGCCCGTACGGACTGGCAGACGTGGTATCTCCACTCCGG
>CAXFTV010000264.1:0-6190 GCA_964005845.1 uncultured bacterium | reverse complement strand
CTGCAAAGGGGGTGCCCGGTAGAGGGAGGTAATATTTTGGAACAGTTGTGGCAGTTGGACAATCTCGATTCGATTGGCGGCAATTCGACCGAGGTCCTAGGTGCCCCCCAGGTCGTGGAGGGGCCTGCGGGTATGGCCATAGAATTCGGTGGTGCTGGCGATGGCTTAATCGTCGATGTAAATCCTTTGGCGGGGGCGGAAAGATTTACCCTTGAAGTCATTTTTCAGCCCTATGCAGGGGGCCTTTCCGAGCAGCGTTTTATTCATTTGCAGGAATACAACGGCGATAATCGGGCCCTTCTAGAAACCCGTCTTACCAGAGATGGGAAATGGTTTCTGGATACCTATATAAAGAGCGCGGTTGCCGATCAGACCCTGTTCGCTGAAGGTTTTAAACACCCCCTTGGACCATGGTACCGGGCGGCTCTGGTGTTTGATGGCGAGGAAATGCGTCACTATGTCAACGGCCAACTGGAATTGGCTGGGAAAATGCCCTTCATGCCCTTGCAGAATGGACGAGTATCCATAGGGGTGCGCCTCAATCGGGTTTTTTGGTACCGCGGCAAGGTGAGTAGTTTGCGCTTTGTTGACCGAGCTCTCGAGGTGGAGGAATTTTTGCCGGTTTGATTGTGCAAAAACTACGGCGCTCACTCGTAGCGCAGGGCATCAATGGGATTTAGCAGGGCGGCCTGGCGAGCGGGATAAATTCCAAAGCCGATGCCGGTGGCAGCTGAAACCCCAAAGGCCAGGGCAATAGTCCAGGGTTCGACAATGGTCTTCCAACCCGCGTACAGCGTTATGAGGAAGGGCAGACCATATCCCACGAACACTCCAATAATCCCACCGATAAGACTTACCAGCAGGGCCTCGACTACAAATTGGGCGAGAATATCCCGGCGCCGGGCGCCCATGGCCCGACGGATGCCAATCTCACGGGTTCGTTCCAGCACCGAAGCCAGCATGATATTCATTATGCCGATACCACCTACCAGCAGGGAAATGCCAGCAATGCAACCCATTACGACATTGAAAATTTGCTGAGTACTCTGGCTCTGGCGCATCAATTCTTCGGGGATGGCAATTTTGAAGTCGTCGACGTTGCGGTGCCGCCGCCGCAGGATTGCGCGAGTGATATTGGCTGCCTCCTGAAGGCGTTCCGGATCGTCCACCTTGATGGTTATCTGAGTCAATTCGGCCTCCCCAGGTTCCCACCTAAAGCGTTGTATCAGCGTGTTCAGGGGCACGTAAATATCCTCATCGGTATTGCGCACCTCCAGCACCCCGCCGATCTTGCCGGCGGCGGCCCCCTTGTCTTCCAGGATGCCCACCACAGTAAACCACTGGTTGCGGATTTTCACGTGTTTGCCTATGGCGTCTTCAAAGAAGAAAAGAGCATGTTTGGCCTTGCTGCCGAGGATGCAGATTCTGCGTGCCGCATCCATATCGTCCCCGCTGATGAAAACGCCTCGCGCCATGCGTGCGTTTAGTACGTCGAGATATTCGGGCACGGTGCCCACGACCATGGTGCGAAATTCATTGCTACCTACCTGGGCTTTGGTCTGGATTTCGCGCTGTGATGTCACGATTTTGGCCAGGGGACATATCTCGGCTATAGAGCGGGCGTCAGCGCGGGTCAGACCCCGAGACAGATTTTGATCGCCATCGGCGGATTCCTCGTAGTCCTCTGCGGCTTTGTCCCATTGCTGCACGATGATATTGTGGATGCCCATCTGGCTAATCTGGTTCAGGGCCTCTTGTTTGGCCCCCTCGCCGATAGAGAGCATGGCGATGACTGCCGCCACGCCAAAAATAATACCCAGCATAGTCAGGAAGGTGCGCAGCTTGTGCGCGGTAAGACCAACCAGGCTGAGGGCAAAGGTTTCGCGCAGATCCATGGCTATTCCGTTGCGGCGGTTTTTGGTTGTTGCGCTTCTTCCTGCGGAATTCCGCCCAATTCATCCAAGAGGAGAGTGGGATTGCTCAGCGTGACCCGATCGCCTGGTTTAAGGCCTTCCTCTATGATGACGTAGTTGTCGTTTTGGGGACCCAGCACGACCGCTTGCTCTACGGGCTGCCCTTCGACCAGGCGAAAGACCAGAGTTTTGCCATCTTCTTCAAAGACGGCATCAAGGGGTATATAGAGCGGTTCGGAGTCGGAGGCGGGTATTTCGCCGTTAGCTCCGGGCTGTATCGAGTCGGGTGCCGAAACGAGTTGTGGGGGAATAATTTCTATGATCACTTCTGAGGAGGCGGTCATGCCCGGCTTGAGGCGGCTATCCTGTTCTTCTATCTCGACGATGATGTCGAAGACCTTGACATTTTTCTCGCCTTCCTTTTCGCGTCCCAGGTTGGCAATACTGGTTATCGCACCATGAAAAGTAGGAGCGGGAAGCGCATCCAGCTTGACGAGGACCTTCTGACCTAACTCTAGCTTGTCGACCTCTACCTCGTTGACATAGGTCTTGACCTGCATGCGCGAAAGATCGGGCAGGGTGATAAGGGTATGTCCGCCCCAAATTTCGTCGCCAACGCGTATTTTTACCGGGCCACTGGCCGACCATTTCTTACCGTATACCACCAGTCCGGGATTTTTAGCTTTGACGCTGAGTTTGGCGAGATCGGACTGCGCTTTTTCCAAATCTCGCTTTTTGCGGGCTATCTGCAAGTTGCGCTTCTTGGTGTCGGCGGCGTCCACAACTTTCTGCGCCTCGAATTTTTTTTCTGCCTGCTTGAGGCGCAGCTCGGCCTGCCGGGCCTTGAGTTTGGCCTCTTCCTTTTGGACCGACGATTCGAACTCCATCTTTTCGACCTGGAGTTCGGCGAGGTGCATCTGTGCCTCCTGGTTGAGGATCTCTCCCCGGAGCTGGGCGTTATGGGCTTCCTGGTTGGCCATGGTTTTTTCGAGGTCAGCTTTCGCCGCTTCGAGCGCTTGCTCGGTTTCCGTGACCCTTTTTTCGAATTCGACTTTGTCGAACTCGGCGAGTAGATCGCCGATGTCCACTTGTTCGCCCTCGGGGAAAAGGTGGGTGATCTGGAGTTCGCCCCGGACCTGGGGCGCAGTGATATTTTCGGCCTTGACCGCCTCCAGCTCCCCTCCCCTAAGGGTCAGGGAAATGACGAATTCACCCTGCTGCACGCGAAATGAGGTCAGTCCAGCTGCTTGCTCGGGGAGAAAATAGAAGTAGGCATAACTGCCGGCGCCCAGCAATAGGGGAAGCCCTATGAGAATGGCGAGAATTTTTTTCTTGGGGCTGCTATTTGAAGTTGTGTGAGTGCTCTGCGTCATCTCTTCTATTTCTCTCCAAACAGGGCAGGATCTTTGGTGGCAATGATTGCCCCTTCTCGAAGCCCCGATTCAACGATAGCGGAGAGGGTGCTGCGCTTGCCGAGTTGTACCTCCCGAAATTCGAAACCGCTTTCCTTGAGGCAGTAGACTAGGGTTTGGTCTCCCTGCTGGAAAATTGCCTCGAGGGGGATAAAAAGGACATCGGGGATGAGGGTGAGGACGATTTCGGCCGCTGCCGACATCCCTGGCTTGAGGCGGGGGTCTTTTTCTTCTATGTCGATTATCGCTTCGAAAACCTGAACATTCGGCGCATCTTCGTGGGGGTTGGCCATAGGGAAGATTTTGGCGACCTTACCGCTAAAAACAGGTTCTGGATAGGCATCTAGGCGGACAAATGCCCGCTGGCCTTTTTTTACCTGTTCGACATCACCTTCGCCAATATGCATGATGGCCTGGAGTTTGGAGAGGTCTGGCAGGCTCATAATAGTGAGGCCGTCCCATACCCTGTCGCCAACCCTGACTTTGCGCAAGCCCTCGGGGCGGCGGATTTTCTCATAGATTACCAGGCCTGGGCGGCTGGCATAGACGCTGAGGCGCCTGTAGTCGCGCAAAGCGCGGTCATAGCGTTTTTGCCAGCGCGCAATTCTCAATTCGTGGTTTTGCCGATCGACACGGGTCGAGACCTTTGCGGCCTTCAACTTGCCTTTAGCTTCGGTGAGCAGGCGTTCGGCTTGTTTTAGTTTAATAAGGCCTTCCTCCAATTCGATGGGGGTGCCGAGTTCGGCTCTCTGCAAATTGATCTTTTCCAATTCGAGCTGGGCAGTGCGCTGTTCGATCTGGATATTGAGTTCGATCAACCTCTGCTCCATCTCGGCCTTGGCTCTGTCAAAGTCGGACTTGGTTTTTTCCAGCTCGCCACCGGCGTTGAGCAGCGTCTGGACAAATTGCGTCTGATTGAATTGGAGGACCAAATCGCCGACGTCGACGTACTCCCCCTCGGGCCATAGTGACGCAATCTGCAAGCGTCCGCGCACATCGGGGGCGACGATTTTTTCTGCCTGGGCCGCCTGAATCTCCCCGCTTTCGACCAGAGTGATCAGGAAGTCTCCTCGTTTTACCTCATAGGTTGGAATTTCCCGCAGGCCAGCATTGCTTAGACAAGAATTGAATAACGCCGCTGCCGCCAGAAGAAGCATGCTGCTCACCCGTGTTGACCACGTTTTGAAAGGGGTTCTCGTCCGCTTTGCAACCATATCAAGAATTTAGGGCGGAATCACTTTCTATCAATCCATCCCTGAAGCGGATGATGCGATGGCTATGTCGCGCTATGTGCTCTTCGTGAGTTACAAGGATAATAGTGTTGCCGGCGGCATGAAGCTGGTCCAGCAGTTCCATGATTTCGTCGCCGGTGCGAGTATCCAGGGCGCCCGTTGGTTCGTCGGCCAGAATGATGGAGGGGGCGTTGACCAGGGCTCGGGCAACGGCAACGCGCTGGCGTTGCCCGCCAGATAGTTCATTAGGGCGGTGGTCCATGCGGTCGCCCAGACCCACTGATTCTAGTGCCCGGGCGGCCTTTTGGCGGCGTTGCCTGCTGGGAAGTCCGCTGTAGATCAAAGGTAGTTCGACGTTGCGCAGGGCGTTCGAGCGGGGTAGGAGGTTGAAGGTTTGAAAGACAAAACCTATTTCCCTATTGCGAATATGAGCAAGTTCGTCGTCATCCATGGCATTGACTTGTTGGCCGCTCAATTCGTAGAGACCTGTCGAAGGCACGTCGAGACAGCCCAGGATATTCAGGAGGGTGGATTTCCCTGACCCGGAAGGTCCCATGATGGCCACGTACTCATTAGTCTGAATGTCGAGGGAAATCCCGCCCAAAGCATGGACTTGAGTAGCTCCCATCTCGTAGATCTTTGCCAGATTCCGAAGGTGGATCACAGTACTTTTGTCTTTAGTGGGGTTGTTCGAGGACAAGGAGGTGCTCCTTCTTTAGCCAGCCAGCGGTTTTGGCCGCGGGAATGCGGACATAATTCCAGTGTTCATGTTCGTCCTCCAACAATAGCACGGTTCCGGCTTCGACCTGTTTGACGATCGGGTAGTCCGGTCCCGGCCCCTGGAGCAAAGCCGTGGGGCTTGCGACCAGGACCATCTGGGCAATGAAGTCATCAACGGTGCGCTGGAAGACCTTGAGGGCATCGCGAGCGTAGATATTATCTGCGCTAATCGAGATGCTGCCGATGGTGCTGTAGCGCCAGGATACTTCAAATGAGGCTGATCCCCGGCGCCTGGCCATGTCGATCTGCGGTTCTACTGGATGGCGATAAGGTTTCAGGGCGGCAGCTGTAAAAGTCGCGGTTACCACCGTTTCGGTGAATGGATTTTTATCACTGGGCCGGGCCTCCCAACCCACTAGTTCCATCTCCTGGTAAATTTTTAGGGCATAGGCACGAGTTACCTCTTCAAAACTAGCTGAGATGCCCCGGTATTCGCACTCGGATTTTTGCAGCCGTGTTATATCCAGTTCTGTATTGCGATGGACTCGGTGGTCCGGTACAAAAAGTAGAATGAAGGCCAGGGCCAGGGCAAAGCTATTTCTGGAGGGAGCAAAGAAATTTTGTAGGGGCATCCCGGCTCTTACCCTTGTCCTCAAGCGCTTGCAAAGTTTATCAGAATGCCCAGCAGGAGGTTGAAAATGACAACCCAAAGCGTAAGCCTATTGGGGTGAGCTTGTCAAGTATACTAAGCTCGACTTTATCCAAAAAGGATGGCAGCGATCCGATAATCTCCTAGGGCTTTGTTGCACGAATGACTTGAAATAAGACAGGCTCCTCGTTAGTTTGGATACGGTTTTCGACCAAGAAGCCCGTTTCCACGCCCAACCAAGAGCCTGAAATGCCTAAAATATCG
>CAXFTV010000263.1:0-6376 GCA_964005845.1 uncultured bacterium | reverse complement strand
TTTACGGCGTCCAAACCGATCGGATTCTGCAGACCATGCCACTCCAGCGGCCCCGACGGTACGAACACGCACGGGAACTCTTGAATCCGGCTCCAAATCTCGTTGGGGCGCAGACGCTCAAATCTGTGTTCTTTGTTCACTGGAACCATCTCATCAGCTATGAGGTGCCGTCCGGTCTGCCGCCGCGATGGCGACTCAGTTCCGCCAGATCGGGGGGCAATTGGGCGAACACTTCTGGGTCGAGGGGCACCCAACTGGAATCGATTTCACCGCTAATCCAGTGGGATGTATAGGAACTATAAAAGCCCTTTTAGGTCTTCGGGTCAAGCGATTTGGGCGTGTTCTCGTCCCGTTTGCCACCGGGTACGCGGCTTTAGGCGCCCCCTTTTTAGGGCGTGGCCAGCCTGTGGACGATGTTGTTCTGCTTCGAGCCTTCGAACTCGGTCAACCCCAGATCGGGCTTTTGCCAGTGGAGGCCGTCGGTCGACGAGGCGTAACACCAGGGCTTGCAGCCATCGGGGAGGGCGGATGGCCCGTATCACATCTTGAAGATGTAGTGGGAGATGCGGCTGGCCTCGTCGATGAGCTGGTCGTCGAGGAAGTGCTGCTTGCGGTTGCCGATATCGACGAGGCTGGCCGCCGGGGTGGAAGCGGGCTCGAAAATGGATCCGGTTTTCAACAACTTGGCTCCTTTGTGGCGCCTAACCGTGTGATCAGGACGCTGTCTGCTTATCCTGACGACATCTCTCGAACCATTCCCGCCATAGTACATCCAACTCGTTGACCAGATCGGGGCGATCGGCAGACAGGTCGTTCAGCTCGCAACGATCAGCTTCCATATCGTACAACTCCCATTCGTCCTGACCCGCCGGGATCTCGTGACCGGCATGGTTGCGCTCGGGACCGAGGCTGACCGCTTTCCACTTGCCCTTCCGCACCGCCCGGCACCCGTTCATCTCCCAGAAGAGCACGTCGTGCGGATCGCGCTCCTCGCCACGCAGAATCGGCAGGAGGCTGCGGCCGTCGTGCGGATGAATGTCCTGGCCGTTGTAGCGGTCGGGATACTCCGCTCCGGAAATGTCGAGGAAGGTGGGGAGGATGTCGATGACGTGGCCAACCTGGTGTGTGATTGTGCCAGGCTCGATGACACCGGGCCAGTGGGCGATGAACGGCGTGGATATGCCTCCTTCGTGATCATAGACCTTGTACTTCCGGAAGGGCGTGTTGCTGGCGTTTGCCCACGGCGCGTCAACAGTGACATAGGTGTCCACACCGCCGGGTGGCTTGTCCGGTGAGTTGTCGAAGTGTTCGCCACAGGCCCCGTTATCCGATAGGAACAGGACCAGCGTGTTCTGCTCTTCCCCAAGCTGGCGGATTCGGTCGAGCACTTTGCCGATGCCGCGATCCATACATTGGATCATAGCCGCGTAGACGGCCATCTTGCGATCCCATCGCGTCTTATCACTCGCGTCCTCCCAGGGCGGACAGAGGGCGTCCCTCTCGGAGATTCCCCAGCGCTCCTCGGCCAGCCCCATGTCGACGAGGCGCTCCCATCGCCGATCGCGAAGCGCGTCCCATCCTTCAAGATACTTGCCGTCATATCGTGCGATATCTTCCGGAAGTGCCTGCATCGGGAAGTGCGGGGCGGTGTACGGCAGATAGAGCAGGAAGGGCCGATCTTCAGCGCCATACTGATCGAGGAATGCACAGGCGCGATCGGTGATGGCGTCGGTGGCGTAGAAGTCGGGATCCTCGGGGGTATACGGATGCATCACCGCTCCGTCGTTGCCCCATGGACGGTGATCGCCCGGTGACTTGTGGACCGGCTCAGGTTCACCGGGTCGCCTTGCGCCGGGGTTGAAGTAATTGCTGCAGCCGGACAGCAAACCCCAGAACCGGTCGAAGCCCCTGTCGACGGGTGTCTCGCCTTCCCTTGGCGGATTGTGCCATTTGCCGGATAGAAGCGTTCGGTAACCGGCTTCCCTCAGCACCTCCGCGAAGGTGACGTTGTTGCCGCCGGCTCGCAGGTTTCCACCCAGACGACCCAGGCCAACGCGATGGCAGTACTGGCCGGTCAGCAGTGACGCTCTCGTGGCGACGCATACGGCGTTGTTGTAGAAATGCGTAAAGCGAAGACCATCCTCGGCTAGACGGTCCAGATTCGGCGTGACGATCTCGCCGCCATAACAACCCAAGTCGGTGAAACCCAGGTCGTCGGCCATGATCAGCAGGATATTCGGGCGCTCAGCCATCAGACACTCCTTGACTATCCAGTCGCATAGTCGGTGACGGACGATATAGGTCAGCGGATCGAAGCGGTGATTCGCGCCAGGCCCGGCGTCCCGGCGACGCACCCGCTCTCCGTGAGTGGCCGCTCAGTCGGCCTGTCCCGGGAACGAGCTCTCCGCACCGATCTGAAAGCCGAACGGGGTAGCCCGGTGGAGGTGGAACCAGTCCTTGGTCACGTGCTGGAGCACAATCCAGCGCCTGTGTTCATTAGCGACAAGGCAATTGACGCACCGGCACTAACGCGAGGCCGCAAGAGCTCGCTCTATCTCCGTTATTCGGCCCTCCATATTATCCAAAATATGGCCAGTGGAGACCGTCAGGCGGCGCAAACGATACGATGCATAGATCCCGTTATTGCGCTCAACAAACCTGATCTCTCGATCGAACTCTCTAAGTCCCTGGATATTGGCATAGAGATTGAAACGGCTCAATCGTCGCAGACGGCGAAGTCGCGCACGACTTGCCTCTGACAACGACTCCAATCTAGAGGCAAGATCTTCAAACCGCTCTTGTTCTTTTTGCAGTTCGTATGTGGTTAAGAAGCAGAATAGGGCAATTATTAGGGCAATTATTATGGGCAACATCAATAGCGGATCCATCCTCACCTTCCCATTTAAAAAGGTTCTCCAACCTAAATGTATAGGAACTATAAAGGCCCTTAATGTTAGTGTTTTAGTATTTATAAACTCATTTGGACTTCTATAGCCCAGTTTGCTATGGAAACGCGCACGTAAAAGGGAGCCAGAACACGCGTGCAAAAGAGCACCACTTAGGGGTACAGTTCATTTCTTTCTCCTTTCTTCCCACTCCATTTATGGCCTACAGCTAAAGCTGAGACGATCTAGACGTGCTCGCCCCACCTATCGCAACAAGAGCGCCTTGCGGTAGTGAGTATGGCGTGAATCGTCCAGTTTGAGGATATATGGACCTGTTGGGGCATCACTAGCTGTCCACACGACCTCATGTTCCCCGGCTTCCAGATGGGCGTCAACCAGCGTAGATACCAATTGGCCCACCACGTTATACACTACGAGTCGCACATAGGAGGTTTTGGGTATAGAGAAGGAGATCCTCGCAGAGGCGTTGAAGGGATTCGGCCAGACCGAGGTCAGCTCCAACTGTGAGGGCAGCGCAGCGTAAACGGCTACCTTCCCGGAGCCGGAGACCTCCGCATCCGTGTCACCAAAACGGAGCGAACGGCCGACAACGGCGATGATGGTCCCTGTTTCAATCCCCGTACCGGCGGTAAACTGGCCCGTGCGGGGATTGATTTTGCCAAGCGTGGCAGGGATGACATGCCAGCCGACATTGACTCCCTGCAGGTTGAAGACGTTGCCGAATTTATCGACCCCAAAGGCATCGAAATTGACGGCCTCTCCCGGTGCTAGGTTTACAGCCTCGGGCTCCAAGGTCAAGCCGATGGCGGAGGACGGGGTCGTCTCGATGGCAAATGTCCCGGTGATCCCCCCTGAGGTGATTGTCACGGACCCCGATACCCCGGCCCTTTCCGAGGTGCGAAGCGTGGTTCCGGATATCCGGCCCAGAGACGCGTCGGCCGATAGGGTAAACTCGCTGACTTTGGAGGTGTCACTACTGTCGGGAAGCGTGTATTCAAAAACATCGAAGCGAACAGTTCGATCGACGCGGATCGGCGCTGGCTGTAGAGCATGGCGTTTCGAGCCGACGACAGCACGTATCAGCAGTGCAGGATCATTCTCTGTTATCTGCTCCTGCACCTCGGTGGTCGTATCGCGTTTCGGCATTACCTCCACCCGGACCCATTCAAACTCCCATTCGCCATCGATCAACGAGTAAACTGCTAAATTATATTCCCCAACTTGTTCCTCAGAAAAACTCAAAATTTGCTCGAAATATCCCCCTTTAACCTCCGGCCAAAAACTAAATTCATCACTATCATCGCGTATAAATATTTGGAGACCCTCGTTGCCATCTTCGGCTTCAGTCGAACCGGCAATCTGATATCTCTGCCCGGCTATAAAAATTTGTGGTATGGGTTTTTCAAAGAATGTGCCCGGGAAAAAGTTAGCCGGCACATATACCTGTGGAGTAAAGCCACGAGGCATGGGCAGTAACACATAACCTATGCGGCCAGACGGATCGGCATCGATTTCGACCCGGGTGTTTCTCGTACCCCCAAGGCGCACAAAGCTCAGTCCACGGGGCTTTAGTTGGCCATTTACTTGCGTTCCCCCCGTGCGAAATTCCTGCATGGCAGGAAGTGGCAGAGAATCTAAAACCCTACCTCCCGACGTTTGAAATAGGGGAAAGTCATAATTCAGGCGCGGATGCTCGGCCAAGTCCAGGCCGCTAGCAAACAACTGCGCCCCCCAAAAAGCCAACCACTGCTCGAATGGTTCGCCCGTGGCCTCTTCGATATTATCTATATCCGCCAGGCCCGTCCCTACCAATCGCATTAATACGCCTGTTCCTAAACGGTCTACAAGACCCCGCACAAAAAGGTAAGCAGCACCCCGAAGGGACTTATTAACAGATGCTTCGCCGAATAAACCGGTAGCCTCAGGTGCCAACAGAAATTTCCTTATATTGCTACCATTTCCTGACTCTTCAATGTCGGCGACCAGATCTTCGGCAAGGTGAGAAAGCCCTTCGTTGAGCCAACTGACCTCGCTCATGCCCCTGCGCACCAATACGTGCTGGTTGAAATTGATCAGATGCTGGAACTCATGGACTAACAAAGAGCGGTAGGATTCGATGTACTGGGTAGGAGTGATAAACATCATATCAGTAACATTCCCGTTACCAACCGGCTCGGGCAGAACAGAGCTAGCACTATAAAAGCCGGCGACACTTTCTTCGTCGTCCACCAGGTGCGAGAAAAGAAAACTCACTTTGCCATCCCCATCCACGTCAGAAGGAGTACCAAAAATATTCACGATGGTTTCGTAGTCTTCAGCAAATTGATCCAGCATCTGCCGGATCTTCTCATCTGTCAAATTATCTGGATCCGCCCGTAGATCTTCCTGTATCCAGGCTACGGCCCGCTCGTTGGCGGCTACAACCCTGGCCTGGACTGTTTGGCGCGCAACACTGTCGAATCCGGGATAGACAAAACTCCTCCGGTCTCCCACTGCATAATCCACGGCGGCAACCTTGGCCGCATTGCGTTCATCCATACTCGCAAACAGAACAGACAATTCACGTTCCTGCGCACGAAGCCGAGATTCAAAAATATCCCGAGGACTGATCTCTACCGGACCTGCCACTGGACGGGCAGATGGACGCTGCCCTCCTACTGAATATTCAAAAACCGTTTCCGGATCCGCACCAAAGCGTAGGGCCGAGTAAAGAATCAGCATATAATCCCGTCGGCCAAGCTCTAAGTCCAATTCTATACGGCCCTGCGCATCAGCCCATCCCTGTCGCAGATTGTCTGGCACCTCCGAGGCAATCTCCATGCCGGAAAGGGCAACCTGCCATTGGGGCCGATAAGGATCATCGCTTGATACGGTCAGGATACCGCTATCGCCACCCCGACCTTGATAGGTGAGCACCACACTGCTACGCTCGCCCATATCAAGGCTTAAGGGACCGTTCAATACTTGAAAGGGGCCTTCTACCTCATAATTCAAATTTCCCAACCGAGCAGAGCCGCTGTTAAAAAGTGGTATCGCCGTCGTCCCCCTGTCTAAAAGGGTTGCGGCCAATACCCCTACCTCCAATTGCCCACTGGGATCTGGCATTATCCCGTTGATCAAAAACGATCCACCATTCTTAGCGCTTCCGTCCTGGAGTTCCAATAGAACCTGGAATTCTAGGACGCCAAGTTGGTCCTCCCGAAGCTGTAATGGCAGACGGAAACGGCCCGCCTCCACTGCCACCTCTATCCAATTACCAGTACTTTCAGATCCGATATACAAATCAAAAGCCTGCACCCACTCTGCAACCTGGCCTTCCAGCACCAAGGGCTGCCCTACGGGTAGGGATTGGGGTAATACTTGGTCCAGAACAATCCCCTGGAAAAAATCGGTCGGCAACAGGATCTCGCCACTGCCCTGGAGGATCTCCATACCATCATCCCCGCCAAACCAGGGCAGACTCTCCCCTG
>CAXFTV010000262.1:0-6017 GCA_964005845.1 uncultured bacterium | reverse complement strand
TGCATGGTGCCGACCCGATCTCCACCTGTCACCAGGGTGGCGCCGCCGTCTACCGCTTCGTGGATCCACTCGTTTACCCGGACTGCGTCCGCTTCGCGGATCATGGGCCCCATGCCAACCGATTCCTCAAGTTGATTACCGGTGGTAAGAGCTTCTACTTTGGGCTTGAGGGTATCGATGAAGTCACCGTAGACTTCCTGGTCCACCAGAACTCGTTGGGCCGAAATGCAGACCTGCCCGGCGTTGGCAAAGCCCGTCGCAGCCGTGGCCGTGGCGACTTTTTCCAGATCGGCATCGGGCAGAACGATGAGGGGAGCGTTGGAACCCAGTTCCATGGTCACCTTCTTGAGTCCGGCCACCTGGCAGATGTGCTCGCCGACGTCGCGGCTACCGGTGAAACTAATTTTGCGCACCCGGGCGTCGCCGCTGACGGCATCGCCGATGACGCCTCCAGAACCGGTGACGCACTGGATGGCCTCGGGCGGCACTCCGGCGTCCAGCATGATTTGAGTCAGCAATAAAGCCGACAGCGGGGTGTCGGTGGCGGGTTTAACAACTACGGCATTGCCCGTAGCCAGGGCCGGACCCACCTTGTGGCAGACGAGGGTGAGGGGGAAGTTGAAGGGCGTGATGGCGGCGACGACGCCGCAGGGCACCCGCAGGGTGAGGCCGAATTTGCCGGCGCCGTTGGAAGCCGCGTCCAGGGGCAGGGTTTCGCCATAGAGTCGCTTGGCCTCTTCGGCGGACAGGGTGATGGTCTCCTGGGCCCGGGCTGCCTCGCCCACACCTTCGCTGATGATCTTGCCCTCCTCGGAGGAAACCGTACGCCCCAATTCTTCAAGGCGTTCGGTCATAAGCTCGGAGGCCTTGTGGAGAATTTCGTAACGCTCGTAGGCGGGCATGGTGCGCATGATCTCGGCACCGCGCTGGGCCGAGGTTATGGCGGCTTCTACATCCTGGGCATCCCCTCTGGGGACGGTGTCGATCACGGAGCCGTCAAAGGGATTGTGAACATCGATTTTTTCGTCTTTGTCGACCCAGTTGCCGCCAATAAACATTTTCATAGTGTTTTCCTTGAATAGAGGGTGGTGGTTTCGGTCCAGTTTTCCTATATAAAAATCAGCAGGTGAGGCGGGATGTCAAGCCTTCCCCGGCAATTTATCGCAAGTCCAGATGATGGGCCTCGGGATGCCCATCCCGGATTTCAAGTAACCCCAGGGAGCGCGCTTCTTTGAAGCGCTTGCGTCCAGCACTGGCCGGGTTGAAGTAGAGGACACCTTCGCGTTCTGCTAGGAATTGCTGGTGCGAGTGGCCAAAGATTACGATCTGACCCCCGCGGGGACTGTCGCCAGATGCGTTGGCCGTGGGCGGGGTGAATATATGAGTCATGTACAGGGTTAAGCGATCCACATTGCAGCTCAGGCTTTCCGGTAGATGGGCGCAGGCACCGCCTTCATCTATATTGCCGCGTACAGCGCAGACAGGTGCCAGCGTGGACAACTGGTGGAGAATCGTGCGGGCCCCGACATCGCCGGCGTGGAGAATCAGATCGACGGCCTGAAAAAGGGCTGGAATTTGTGGGTCAAAATAATCGTGGGTGTCGGCGATGATGCCAATTCTGGTGTTCATGTTTATTCGTCCCTTCCCGCGGCATTCGCCAAAGAGATGCCAAGCCGATTTTGGTAGCTGAGAGGGGCGCCGGCCTCGTTGGTCAGGGGATGGGGTTCATGGGTGCGCTTGGTGGCAAGGCTGACTGCCACCAGGGCCAATCCGGCAAAGGGCACGGCGAGCAGATCGGCCGGCAACTCCGGAGTGGCCACCAACAAAACCTGCCAGGCGACAAAACCAGCGATAATGGCAGCCAGGGCGCCAGGGCCGTTGCTGCGCGACCACCAGATGCCCGCAGTCAGGGGAACGAAAAGGGTGGCCAGGAGGATGGACCACGAGTCCACGATAAGGTCGTATACCGAGGTTTTTTGCAGTGCGAGGATGAGGGCCGCAAGTCCAAGGACCACAACGGCAGCGCGGGTTAATTTCAAGGTGCTGCGGTCGCTGCTTTGCGGTCTAAAAAAGCGCAGGAGATCCCAGCCTATGACGCTGGCCGGTGCCAGCAAGGCGCTGTCGGCACTACTAAGCAGAGCAGAGACCAGCGCCCCCATGAACAGCACCAGGGCGATTTCTGGCAGGTACTTCAGGGCCAGTTCCATCATGACCAGATCGGGATCTGCCAGTTCGGGGAGGACCACGGTACCCGCCAGCCCCAGAAAGACTGGCAAGAGTCCGACGGTGATATAGAGGGTGCCGGCCAGATAAGCGCTGCGGTAGGCAACTTTTTCATCGCGGCTGGAAAGGCTGCGCTGGATCAGGTCCTGACCGGCCAAATTGCCCAGTCCGACCACCAGCCAGTCGCGCGCGTAGGCAAACCACCCCGTGGCGCCACCCTCGCGGGGAAATAGGAAAAAGCGCTCGTCCGGGATTTGAGCTCTTAGCTGGTTCCAACCGCCCATATCGGATAGCAGAATTGGTGCGAGTAGCACCAGGCCACCGACCAGAATGATCAACTGAAAGAAATCGGTCAGAGTAACCGCCCACATACCGCCGGCAAAGGTGTAGACCAAGACGATGAAAGCGGCCAGACAGATGCCGGTGGTGGGATCGAGCCCGGTCAGGGATTGGAGGATTCTGCCGAAGGCTACCATTAGACCCGCCACCCATCCCACGTAGGCCGGGATGGTGCAAATGCTGGCCAGAAGGCCTGCATGGCGGTTGAAGCGGTTGGTGAAAAATGCCGCCACCGTCATCAAGCCCATGCGCCGCATGATGCGGACGTAAAAGAGTCCGGCCAGAAAAAGGCACAGCGCGGCGCCGAATGGGTCGGCAATGACGGCGAGAAAACCACCCCCATATGCCGCACTGGCGGCGCCGATGCATATTCCGCCCCCAAACCAGGTTGCGGCCAGGGAGGCAGTGCAGAGCAGGAGCGAGAGTTTTCTGCCGGCGACGATAAAATCGGCAGATGCGCCAATGCGCCGACTGGCATAGATGCCAATGCCCAGCATGATCAGTAAATACACTACTAGGCCGAGGACTAGAGTAGGATGTGTCAGGATCATAAGGAGGGCCTTTTCGAAGCGCGGGATTGGGTTGTTAAAGATGGTAAAAAATTAAACTCCACGCCAGGCAGTTTTCAATCAGTTTGGAAAAATGGGGCAGAGAGGGGCGCCCGCAAGAACTGGTGGGTTTCGCCAGCCGCAATGGCGAGAATGGCCACTAAAGATCTCAAGGAGAATGGAATTTATGAGCATAAACACATAATAATTAGGTTCTTATATTAATTTATCCGAAATTCTATCAAGCTGGCATATAACTTGCAATTACTCTGCCAGATTCGCCATACAGTAATAGTTTCCGATTCAATTAAGGAGTATGTTATGGGCAAGGGAGTTTTTTCTCGCATGACGGACATCCTCAAGTCCAATATAAACGAAGTTCTCGATCGGGCCGAAGATCCGGAAAAAATGATCCGCCAGATGGTTCGAGAAATGGAAGAGGCGGTTAGCAAGGCCACTGCCTCGGTGGGTACGGCAGTGGCCAACCAGAAACGACTCGAGCGCCAGTACAAAGAAAAAGAAGATCAGGTAGGCGAATGGCAGGGCAAAGCCGAACGCGCCGTAGAAGCTGGTGAGGACGATCTGGCAAGGCGGGCACTGGAGCGCAAGGGGCTATTGCAGGAGGCTGCCCGGGAGTTGAAGCCGGCGCTTGAGGAGAGTCAGCAGGCGGCCAATCAGTTGCGCCTTCAGCTTCGAGAGCTCAAGACCAAACTGGAGGAAGCGCGTACCCGTCAGGGAACCCTGGTGGCACGCCACCGGGCAGCGGAGGCCCGCAAGAGGTTGGCCCAGAGTATATCCGGTCTAGGAAGCGATGCATTTTCCAGCTTCGAGCGTTTCGAACAGAAAATAGAGTCCTCCGAAGCCGAAGCCGATGCGCATTCCGAGATTGCCGGGGATTTTGAAAATATAGAAAAGGATATGCACCAACTGGAGCAGGGAAAAGAGGTAGAAGATGAACTTGCTGCTCTGAAGGCCCGTCTCAGCAAAGTCGAAGACCCGAAGTGAAGGTGGAGTGCCAAAGAACTTGTGGCGTTTGAACTAATCCATGCACTTGGTGGAAACTGCTGCTAGGGATAGAAAAATATAGGCGGGCAATTTTATGGAAGGCGGAATAAAGCGACTTGGAGCGCTTTTCCTCAAGGTCTGGGCCGTACCCCTAATACCGACGGGCCTTGGGCTGATGTTGTGGGGTTTATTCAGCAAATTTGAGCAGCGTCAGTGGGAGGATCCCCTTTCTGCAGGTGTGGCTCTGGTCATCCTGGGGGCACTCCTCTGGATTCTGGCTCGGAAGCTGGATGCTTCGGCCCGCCTGGTGCGCTACCGGCGGCAGCAAAACGCCATTGTGCGCCTGGCCCGCGAACGGGGTGGTCGACTGAGCGTGACCGAGGCGGCGGCAGATTCGGGTCTGACTATGCAGGAGGCTGAAAGTATCCTCAAAGAGCTGGTTGATGGCGGGTATGTGGAACTTGAAATCACCACATCGGGCATGGTGGTCTACCGCTTTCCCGAAGTTCTGTTTGCCCACGAAAAACCCTGGAGCCAGGGAGTGGACTCGGTTTAACGGATTGGAGGGCTATATGCGGGAGAACGGGTTGCTAGTCGCAAGCATTTTTTTTGCAGTTATGGGCTTATTTGGAGTCGGAAATCAAGTGGGGTTCGTCATCTCCGTTTGCTTTTTCGCTGCCTTGGGTATTGCTGGTATGATACGTTACCTGCAGCTCAAAACTGCCCTGCCGCAAGGGGCTGGGTTAGACCCCGACACGAATCCCAAAGTCCTCGGGGAACGGCTTGACGAGATCGAGCGGCGCTTGACCGACGTGCAGGATGTGATGATCGCTCTGAGTGAAAAGTTCGATCGCTGGGAAGCTGCAAATCCAAATTTTAAATGAGCGAATAGCCGTCTGCAGCGGTTATATTCCTAGGTAGAGGAGATAAAACTGATGTTGGCTAAAGTCGTGGGCTTAGCACTGCTGCTTGCGGGAGGTTTGCTGGCTTTGCAAGTCGCGGGATTTCTTTTTTCTTTGATCTGGAAGATCGGTTTGGCAATTTCAGCGCTGGTCATCTTGATTGCCGGTTGGCGTCTACTCAAGCGTTGAGACTGGAAGGCCAGAAGAATGCCGGCGCAGCAGGACTTGCAAAGCATAGTTGGCAATGGTGGCGAGGCGACCAATCCGCTCTTGCACAGGGCCATGGCCCATTTGCACGAGGGGGCCATTAAAGAGGCCAGTGATCTTTTTGAGGTCGCAGCTGCAAAAGGCGATCTGGAGGCCCGGTTTCAACTGGGCTTGATTTGCGCCCACCAGGGGCGCCGCCGAACGGCAGCGCGGTTGCGGGCAAAAACTTATTTCACCGAAATCCTCGAAGCGGTGGATAGAGGGGCCGATTTTGCCGGCTTGGATCGAGTCTGCTTCGCCCTGGGCAGCATATACAACGAAGAGGAGGAGTCCCGGGTAAAGGCCATAAGAGTGGTTCGAAAAGGACTTGGTATAAATCCTCTTTCATCCCTGGGGCACAACAGTTTAGGGATACTTCTTCTCAACGACAATCAAATTCTGAGTGCGCTTGGGGAATTCAAGGTCGCCATTCAGCTCGATCCCGATTTTCGCGCTCCTTATACCCATCTGGCCCGACTTTTTTTCAAGCATGTAAAGCAGGGTGATTTGGGGCATGAATACCAGCTCATTGCGCGGGAATTCGGCGAGGGGGCGGCCCAGGTGCTGGCCCGTCTTTCCTTCGAACTGGTAGAATTGGGGCGGGAACAAGCCTACGAAGGACTTTATACCAAAGGGCATCAACTCAAGAATCTGATGGGCATAGCCGGAAGTCGCCTGCGCGGGTTGCGGCGCCGGGTGCGGGGCAAGGAGGATCTGGAGGGGGAGTTGGCTAACCTGGCCCTTGAGCACGAGC
>CAXFTV010000261.1:0-4910 GCA_964005845.1 uncultured bacterium | reverse complement strand
CAAACACGCCCCGAGGATCTCGATGTCCTGGCCCGCGCCCAACTGCGAGAACGCCAGAAACGCCCTGGCGCAGCGGCCCCGGAGTGGGCCCGGCTCGCTGCCAACGCTCCCCCCCCGCTGCGCCAATTCGGCTTGCTGGCCCGAGCCCGGATTCACGAAGAGCGGCGGCAACCAGAAGTTGCCCTGGATCTGTACGAAAATTTAGTCATAGACGATCCGCAGGGGCTCTACGCCCTCGAAGCCCATATGGGCCGTGCCCGGCTCTACGAGCAACAGGGTAAGATCGACCGAGCCCTCAAGATCTACGAAACTGCCCTGCTGGGTTTTCCGGATGACGTTCGCGTCCCGGCAATACGTTTGCATATCCAGCGGCTGCGACACCTTCAGGAAGGATAAAATATGCGCGTGCTGCGTTGCTGGTGGCTGCTGCTTTTTCTCTCCTTCGCGCCGGGGCGCGCCGAAGGCGAGCACCTGCTGATCCCGATGGACTTAAACCAGCGCAATCATCTCAAGGCCTATGGCCTGGCTTTCTGGACGCTCGAACGCGGCGTCCAGGTCGAATGG
Source organism: uncultured bacterium (assembly GCA_964005845.1). GTDB lineage: Bacteria > Latescibacterota > UBA2968 > UBA8231 > UBA8231 > CAXFTV01. The sequence continues at coordinate 4,346 of CAXFTV010000261.1, read as the reverse complement.
CTACTCAACTACCGCAACGGCTCTTTCCTGATCGACAGCCACGACCTCATTGTCACGGAGGCACAGATACGCGGGGTCACCTTCAGCCGCATCTCCGCTGCCCAGGCCGCAACCATATACGCCGAGATCGACGCCGCCAATATGGATGTCGTAAAGCTGGAGAAAGCCCCCAGAATCGCGGTCTACACCCCACCCAATTCACAACCCTGGGACGATGCCGTTACCCTTGCTCTGGAATACGCCGAAGTCACTTACGAAAAAATCTGGGACACAGAAGTAATAGAGGGCAAACTCTCCGAATACGATTGGCTGCACCTGCACCACGAGGATTTCACCGGCCAGTACGGCAAATTCTACAACCAGTTCCATCGCGAGTTCTGGTATCAGGAACAACAACGACTCTACGAAGCCCAGGCTCTTAGCCTCGGCTTCCACAAGGTTTCAGAAGAAAAGGGAGCCGTGGCTCAGGCGATCTACGACTACGTTCACCGCGGCGGTTTTCTCTTTGCCATGTGCTCGGCCACCGATACTTTTGAGATCGCTCTGGCGGCCCGCGGCATCGACATCGCCCACGAGGTTTTCGACGGCGACCCGGCCGACCCGCAGGCCCAGAGCAAGCTCGATTTTACCCGCACCATGGCATTTGAAAATTTCACCCTGGAGAAAAACCCGCTGGTCTACGAGTTTTCGGATATCGATACCACTCCCAAGGACGTGCGCCAGGTGCGCACCGCCGAGGCCGAATATTTCACCTTGTTCGAATTCTCGGCCAAGTACGATCCGATCCCCACTATGCTGACCCAGTGCCACACCAGCATCGTCGACGGCTTCCTGGGCCAGACCACAGGTTTCACTCGCCAACTTATCAAGGATGCTGTAGTCATCCTCGCCGACGTAGAAAATACCGACGAAGTGAAATACATCCACGGCCAGATCGGCAAGGGATCTTTTACTTTTTATGGCGGCCACGATCCGGAAGACCATCGCCATCACGTCCACGACCCACCCACCCAGCTGGTCCTGCATCCCAACTCTCCAGGCTATCGCCTCATCCTCAATAACATCCTGTTCCCGGCAGCCAAAAAGAAGCAGCGAAAAACCTGAAGCCCGAGCTCCCTTATCGCATTGTTAAAATCGCCCGGACCACAGGTCCAAAATGTCGTCTATCCGGGTGCCCCACTCTAGCCGCAGGCTACCTGGATCTGGATGGCGCACCATATTTTAGCCTGCCGCAATTTATTTGGACGAACCGGGATACCGCACTTTTAGTTGCCCAATACATATTCCCGCACCATCTGCGTAAAACCCTCCTCTTGCAGAGTCGGCCCCAGGCGGATCCCGCTGTCCTCTGCCGCAGCGCGAATGGCCGGAAAGGCATTTCCCATCAAGATTCCAATCCCGGCCCGGCGCAGCATCGGCAAATCGTTGTGCCCATCGCCCAGCGCCATTACTTGCGCAAGGGGCACTGCGGCAATTTCCGCCAGAGCCTGGAGGGCAACCCCTTTGTTCACTGCCGGATGCATGACCTCTATGCGATCGACCAGGGGCCAGGTCAGATAAAGAGCATCGCCGAATCTATGCTGCAATTCGGCAACCGTCTCATCCCGCTCCTCCACCCCGGTCATCACCATAATTTTGGGCACCGCACCAAATTCTCCCTGCAAAATCCGCTCGACCAATCTAGCATCGGCAACAAACCCGGCGCCACTCCAGCTAGCCCTGATTTCCGCTGTCTCGCGCACAAAACGGTAATCCTCGACGAAGCCGCTAGTGCTATTTTCGCAGCGGCAGTAAACGATGTTGAGATCGCGCTCGCGCACGTATTCCATCAACTCCCTGAAAGTCTCGCCGGTAAGACGCTGTTCATAGAGTTCTGGGCGCTGCCCATCCACCTCGGGCCCGAGGATGACAGCGCCATTGTAAGCACAGATATACAGGCGCGCGGCAATTTCCGGATATTCGCGCAAAGGTTCGAGACTGCGGCGCACACTGCGCCCGCTAATTGATGCAATCGCATATCCCCGGTCGATGAGTCGTCGCAGTGACTCTATGGTTGCACGGGACATGACGTAGTTTTCGTCCAGCATGGTACCATCTAGATCGAAAGCGATCAAACGAATCATATTAAAAACTCCCTGGTCCAGTTGAGTGAATCAAATACTTTAATATATTTATTGTGTTTTGTCATAGAAACAACCCAGAAAGGAAATTCCAATGGGAGAGCGCGATGCGGAAGCAGTAGCACGGCTCGAGAAGACAAAAGAAGAAATCTACCATGAAATCGGCAAAGTCATCGTTGGCCAGCGCGATATCATTGAGCAATTGCTGGTGGCGCTGCTGGCCGGGGGGCACTGCCTCCTGGTCGGGGTTCCGGGGCTGGCCAAAACCACCTTGATCCAGACCCTGGCCCAGACTCTGGACCTGTCCTTTGGCCGCATCCAGTTTACTCCGGACCTGATGCCCTCGGACATCACCGGCACCGAGATTCTAGAAGAGGACCTGGAAAGCGGCCGCAAGGCCTTTCGCTTTGTCCAGGGGCCGATATTTGCCCATATCATCCTGGCCGACGAAATCAACCGCACGCCGCCCAAGACTCAGGCCGCCCTGCTCCAGGCAATGCAAGAACACGCCGTAACCGCCGCCGGCCAGACCATGAACTTGAGTGCACCTTTCTTTGTCCTGGCCACCCAGAATCCCATCGAGCAGGAAGGCACCTATCCCCTGCCGGAGGCGCAACTCGACCGCTTCATCTTCGAGTTGTGGATCGACTATCCCAACTCAGCTGAAGAAGAGGAGATCGTGCGCACTACGACCAGCGCCGAAAAAGGTCAGGCCAGCACCCTGCTTAGCGGCGCCCAAATCATCGAGCTGCAGCAACTGGTGCGCCAGGTACCAGTTGCCGACCACGTCATTCAATACGCCGTGCGCCTGGCACGCAGCTCGCGTCCCACCGACCCGCTGGCACCTGATTACGTCAGGAACATGGTCAACTGGGGCGCTGGACCGCGTGCCTCGCAGTACCTCATCCTGGCCAGCAAGGCCCGCGCCATCCTGGACGGACGCCACTCGGTTGCCATCGAAGACGTCCAGGCCCTGGCCCTTCCGGTATTGCGCCACCGGATTGTCATCAACTTCCATGCCGAAGCCGAAAACATCACTGCCTCGGGCCTTGTTCAGCGCCTTTTGAAAGATGTCCCCAGCACTGGCGAGGCCGGATGAACGCGCCCGACCTGGTCACTTCTTACCTCGACCCGCAAGTCATCTCGCGCTTGAGCAGATTGGACCTGGTGGCCCGCCTGGTCGTAGAGGGTTTCATCACCGGCCTGCACCGCAGTCCCTACCATGGCTTCTCGGTAGAATTTTCCGAGCACCGGCCCTATATGCCCGGCGACTCACTACGGAACGTCGATTGGAAAGCCCTGGGCAAGACCGACCGTCTCTACGTCAAGCAGTACGAGGAGGAAACCAATCTCAAGGCCTATCTCCTCCTCGATGCCAGCGGCTCCATGGCCTTTCAGTCCGGCGGCCCAATCAGTAAATTCCGCTATGCCGCCAGCCTGGCTGCAGCTCTGAGTTACCTGATGTTGCGCCAGCGCGATGCCGTGGGGCTGATGCTGTTCCGCCAAAGTATCGACTCCTATATTCCACCGCGCTCACTGCAGAGTCATCTGCAGGTGATACTCAAAGAGATCGACCGCGCCCAACCTGCTGCCGATACCCGCATGGCCTCCGCCTTTCACGAACTGGCCGAACGCATCTCCCGCCGTGGCCTGATTGTGGTACTCTCAGATTTGCTAGACGATCCTGAGGAAATTCTGATGGGCCTGCGGCACTTCCGCCATCGCGGCCACGAGGTCGTCGTCTTTCACCTGCTGGACCCGCGCGAACTGGACCTGGAATTCGGCAACGAAACCCGATTTTTCGACCTCGAAACCCCGGACCAAATCCTCACTACCCAACCCCGTCACCTGCAGTCTGAATACAAGCTATTGATGAGGGACCTGATCGACACCTACCGCTACCGTTGCGCCGAAGCCCAGGTCGACTACGTCTTGCTCGATACTGCCACGACCTTCGACGTGGCTCTATCGCGCTACCTGGTGCGACGTAAAAAAATGGGCTAAGGAGCCTTTTTTCGAACATAGCGGTTCAAATCTCGTTCCCCCTTCTGGACTTTGGCCACTTTTTCTTCCATTATCGGACCGGCGATTTTACCGGTTTGTCTCTAAGCATAACTCTTTCCATCCTGGCAGCATCTGCAGCCTCGGGCAAAAAAGCCCGGTGATTAACAGTATATTTCCCCCTTAATCTTGACTTTTTTGTACAGATTGCTAAATTAGCTTTTG
>CAXFTV010000260.1:0-3927 GCA_964005845.1 uncultured bacterium | reverse complement strand
TCGCCCTTGTGGTGCCACTCGCCGGCACCCGGGTGCGACAGATCGTAGTAGTCGCGGTGGATGTTCTGGCGGAACAGATGGTGATCCCGATGCCGAATGGTATTGGCACAGATCCGCGTCGACGCGTTCCACGCCTGCAGCGCCATGTCGAGCAACGCTTCGTCGGCACCCATGGAATAGAACAAGCCCCAGTTGTAAAAGGCCTCGTAAAAATCATCGATATCATCGGCCCAGATCACCGCCCCGCCCGGCTCGGTGTACTTTTCCAGGTACAGGGGGGCGGCCTCTTCCATCAGACTCATCAGCTGCCTCTCCAGCAGCGCCCACGCCGGCGGCGCGCCGCTGCGCGTCGCCTTGAAAGAGGCCAGCTGTGCCATATTTTCTGCGCTCATATTTTCTCCTTTTGCTGCAGACAGAGTTTTCAGCGCGGCGCCGCACTCAGACAGTAGAGCACCGAATCGGCACCGATGAAGAGGATCTCGATTTTGCCGTCGCCGTCCACGTCGGCCAGGGCCAGATCGCCGGGCGCCGCCGGCAGTTCGAGCTGCCACACCAGCTGGGGGGCCGCATCGCGCTCGTGCAAAGCGTAGAGGGTGCGCTCCACGGCAAAGAGAAATTCATCGCGGCCGTCGCCGTCCACATCGGCGCTGTAAACCGCGACGCGCGGATTGCCCGCCAGCGGCCATTCCCAGCGCTGGACGCCGCTGGCCGCATCCAGACAGCGCAGCCCCGCGCCCTTTTCCCAGCCGGTAAAGCCCAGCTCCAGCCGGCCGTCGCCGTTCACATCGGCCACCCCGGCCAGCCCGGCGCCGCCGGCGTGGTACCAGAGGACCCGGGCATCCATGGTGGTGAGGCCGTGGTGATAAGAGCCGCACCAGAGCAACTCGGGGCGGCCGTCGCCGTTGAAATCCGCGCTCAGGGGCGTGCAATAGGCGCCCCACACCCCGGCAAATAAATCGCTGACGGCCGACACCGAGTGAATGAGCTGGCCGCTGCTGCCGCGCGCCGCCATGTAGTTTACCGGATAGAGGCTGACGATGTCCTCCAGCCCGTCGCCATCCACATCCACCGAGTTGACCGCCGCGCCCCCCGCCCCCCAGCCTCTTTCCCGGGGGCCAGTCTGGTCGGTGCGCACCTCGCGCAGGTGCCACAGGGGCTCGCCGTCGGTGCCGCGCAGCACCCAGGCCTCGTCGCTGTGCATGGTGCTGCGCCGCGCCGATACCCACAGGTCCTGGGCCTCGGCACGGGTGTAGCGCCCGGCCCACCAGGAAGTGATACCGCCGAAATTCCACGGCGGATGGGGTCCGGGGAAACCCCGCACCCGGCGGCGCCAGCGCGCGTTCCCATCGATATCGACCGCGACCATCTCGCCCTCCCCATCGCTCCCCCAGTCGGCAAAGACGACTTCCGGATCGCCGTCGCCATCGAGCTCGGCGACGATTGCGGGCCCGGCACCCGGTAGCTGCCATGAGCGGGACGGCACCGCCTTTCCCGCTGCTGGCGCCTCCAGCGCCACAATGTCGCGCTGCGCGCCCTCAAAAATAATCCGCGCCGGACGCCCCCCGGATGCTGGCGCCACCACCAGGTCGCGCTCCGCGCTCCCCCGGCGCTCCCAGTGCAGGACGTCGACCCGGGCGCCGCGGATGGCGCCCAGAGGGACCGCCGCGGCCGCGGCCTGCCGCAAGCTGAAAAGCACTTCGTCGACGCCGTCGCCGTCGACGTCGGCGGCGCCGCGCCACTGCGGCCGCGCGCGCCCCGGCAGCTCGACGCGCCAGATTTCCTCCGCCCCAACCGCGCCGGGGACAAAGGCCTGCAAGCGCTCGCCGGCGAGGTCCGTGCGGCGCACAAAAAAGCCGCGCGCCCCCGCCCCGGTGAGCACCGCGGTCGGAACCTCCTCGGTGCCGCGCGCCACAATGGTCGAATGGCTCAAAGGCAGAGCGCTCGGCGCGCTTACCCACGCCCCCTCCGGGTACTGCCACAGCACCGAGGCTTTGCCCTCCCGCAGCCGCAGCAGTTCCAGCGGCGCCCGGGTCGGCACCAGCAAATCGCGGCTGTGGGAGACGAAGAGTTCGGGCACCCCGTCGGCATTCACGTCGGCGGCCCCGTGCATGTAGCGCCGCGGTAGATCCACTACCCTCGCACCGCTGCCCGCGTCGAGCGCGACCACGTGCCACTGGCCATCGTCGCGTTCGTTGAAAAAGTTGAAAACGATCTCTACTTTGCCGTCCCCATCCACGTCGAAAACCGGATTCGGACCGGGCCGGACAATGCGATTCTTGCTCTGGATATTGTCCTCGAAATCGCGGCGCCACAGCAACCGCAAGCGGTCGCCCTCGTTTTTCACCACGTCGACGTGCATGGCAAAATCTGCGATGACGACAAAATCGAGGCGGCCGTCGCCGTCCACGTCGGTGGCGCAGAAGAAGCCGTAGTTGCGCAGATCGTGTATTTTCAGCAAGTGTTTGGTGCGGCCGCTCTGTCCGTCCAGGACAATGATGCGGTAGTGCGGCGCAAAGGCGACTTCCAGGCGGCCGTCGCCATCGATATCGGCGACGACGAAGTTGGTATTCTGAACCGTATCGAAGACCTCGGAGCGCCAGACCTCGCGCTTGCGGCCGCCCTCGTGGGCGTAGCAGACCACCTGGCGGGGATCGGTGCCCGGCGCCTCGGGCACCAGCGGAAATTCGAGGGTCTGCAGACCGGGCACCTCGGGAAGCAGCTTGACGGCCCGCCCCGGATCTCCGACCAGGCGGCCATCGCCATGCAAATCCACCAGCCGGGGGCCCAGCCCCCACTGAGTTTCCCGCAGATCGGCGGCGGGCTTTTCCAGCATTGCCGGGGCCCGCTCCAGACCGGGGACCGCATCCACGGCGGCCCACACTTCATCGGCCTCGATCGCGTACTGCCAGGCCACTTGAGGCGGCGCGGCCATAGCGCCGGGTAGACTGGCGCGGCCCGTGAGCCGCACATCGCCGCGCGCCACCGGCCACGCGCCCGGAGTCTGCATAGAAGGGGCATTCATCGCCTGTACCTCAGGGGCCGAAGAGAAGAGTAAGGCCACTGCAAGCAGCCGGCCCCTTGCTTTTTTGTATAATCCGGATGCGATGACGAATATTCCCCTGGCGCGCCTCCATTGTGCTCGCCACCCGCCGCTTAAATTGCCATAGCGCCGGACATTTTGGCCGCGCCAGGATGTCCACCCCGCCTTCAAACAAAGCAGAAAATGCGCATCGGATTTTCGCTCAGGATGGTGTCGATCTGCTCCTGTCCGAAGCCTCTTTGCCGCATCATCGGCACCACGTAATTCAAGATGTGGGGATAGCCCCAGCCACCGTAGCGCACCCGCGTCGACTTGCGGCAAATATCCTGTGAGATGAGGATCTGCTCGAGGTGACCCGCCTCCATCAGCGCCAGGATCTCGTAGATGCGCTGGGTATCGTTGGGTATATCCATGAAATCGTCGGCGGTCCAGTAGGAGGGGAAGTGGCCCTCCCAACCAAAGACATCGTATTCGAGGTAGCACCCGGTCTGCGCCAGCCGCAGGCGCTCCTCGGGAGCGCGCAGGCGGACTTCGATATGGCACATGATGACGCGGCTCAGATCGGCGCCGGCGGCGGCGATGATATCCACTATTTCGAAAGGTGCGGCGCGGTTGCGGCCCGGATGAATGCTGAGGCACGCACCGGTGTGCTGCTGCGCCCGGGCGGCGGCGCGCAGCACCTTGCGCTCGTTGTCCTCCAGCGGCCAGGAGCAGCCGATCTCGCCGACGATGCCGGCCTTGATGCCGCTGTTGCCGACGCCGCTTTCGATGTCCTGGACGATCTCCGCAAAGACCTCCTCCTCGCTCTTTGCGGCGAGCTCGGGGGGATGACTCGGGGCGGTGTAATAACCGGATCCCATAATGATGTTGAGCCCGGTAGAGCGGGC
>CAXFTV010000259.1:0-4445 GCA_964005845.1 uncultured bacterium | reverse complement strand
TGCAGTTCGGGTGCATTAAAACCTTTGCGGCAAGATTACCCTTACCCTGCCAGGTCGCCGCTTGGCTTCGAGCAGCGATAATTCATTGCGCCGGCCGGGTGGATCGGATATTTTTTCAATAGCACTGGATTACTAGATCGAATTTATAAAAAAGGGAACGAAACTATGGCCAGCAGAATAGCAGTTGGTGGGCTCAATATCGACGTGGGTTTATACAACCTGGTAAGAGACGAGGTGGCTCCCGGCACGGGCGTGGAAGCAGATGAGTTCTGGGGTGCACTGGGTGCCATCGTCGCCGATCTGGGGCCCGGGAACCGGGCTTTGCTGGAGAAGCGGGATGCGCTGCAGCGACAAATCGACCAGTGGCATCTGCAGCGTCCGGGGCAGGCTATCGAAGCAGATGCGTACCGGGCGTTTCTTGAGGAGATCGGTTATCTGGGCGAAGAGGGCGATGAATTCGGGACCACGGCGGCAAAGGTGGATGCCGAAATCGCCCTGCTGGCCGGCCCCCAGCTGGTAGTACCGGTGGACAACGCGCGCTATGCACTCAATGCCGCCAATGCGCGCTGGGGCAGTCTGTACGACGCGCTCTACGGTACGGATGTAATCCCGGATGAAGGTGGGGCCGGTAGAGAAGGGGCCTACAATCCAGTGCGCGGCGCGCTGGTGATTGCTCGGGCCGAGGCATTCCTGAACGAAACGGTCGGACTCGAGCGGGGCGGGTACGGCGGGGTGGTGCACTTCGATTTGGCTGCTGGGGAGGGCGGAAAACAGCTACTCGCAACGCTGCAAGACGGATCTACAGTGGGGCTCGCCGAGCCGGCCCAATTTGTCGGCTACAACCACCGGGATGGCGAGCTCAGTGCCGTCCTGCTGCAGCACAATGGCTTGCATATCGAGATCCTGATCGACCGGGAGCATCCCATCGGGCGGGAACATGCTGCCGGGATCAAAGATGTAGTCCTGGAGGCCGCTATCACCACCATCCAGGACTGTGAAGATTCGGTTGCTGCAGTCGATGCCGAGGACAAGACAAGAGTTTACCGCAACTGGAATGGCATCATGAAGGGCACCCTTGAAACGACTTTTGAAAAAGGCGGGAAAGATTTGACCCGCCGACTCAATCCGGATAGAACATTCCTTGCTGCGGATGGGGCCGCGCTCAATCTGCCCGGCAGGAGTCTGATGCTCATACGAAATGTCGGGATTCACATGTACACCGATGCGGTACAGACCACGGGGGGCGAGGATATTCCGGAAGGTTTCCTCGATGCGATGGTCACCGCTCTGGCAGCGGTGCACGATTTGAAGCGGAATGGCGATTTTGTCAATAGCAGGAGTGGCAGCGTTTACATCGTCAAACCCAAGCTGCACGGGCCCGAAGAGGTGGCTGCCACGGTCGAGTTGTTCAAACGGGTAGAAGACGCTCTTGGGTTGGAGCGCAATACCCTCAAAATGGGTATCATGGACGAAGAGCGGCGCACCACCATCAATTTGCGGGAGGCGGTGCGAGCAGCGCGGCAGCGGGTGGTTTTTATCAACACTGGTTTTCTGGACCGGACCGGTGACGAGATCCACACCAGCATGGAAGTCGGGGCGATGCTGCCCAAGATGGAAATCAAGACCCAGCCCTGGATCAATGCCTATGAGGACTGGAACGTGGATATCGGCATCGCCAGCGGACTGTTGGGAAAGGCCCAGATCGGCAAGGGGATGTGGACCATGCCGGACAATATGCGCGAGATGCTGGAAACCAAAATGTCACATCCCCTGGCCGGGGCCAGCACCGCCTGGGTGCCTTCGCCCACAGCGGCGGTGCTGCACGCCATCCACTACCACCAGGTGAACGTGGCCCGGCGCCAGGCCGAAATTGCTACCCGCGAACGGGCTTCGCTGGCGGATATCTTGAGTCCACCGCTGCTGGATCGCGCCTTGGATAGCGCGGCGGTCCAGCAGGAGCTGGACAACAATGCCCAGGGCATTCTGGGCTATGTAGTGCGCTGGGTGAGGCAGGGAATCGGCTGCTCAAAGGTCCCGGATATTCGCGACGTCGGCCTGATGGAGGACCGGGCCACACTGCGGATTTCCAGTCAGCACATTGCCAACTGGCTGCACCATGGCCTGATCGACGAGGCACAGGTACGGGCGACCTTCGAGCGCATGGCCGCAGTCGTGGACCGGCAAAACAGCGCTGATCCCGCCTATTGCAATATGGCTCCCGAGTTCGAAAAAAGCACCGAGTTTCAAGCGGCGTTGGATCTGGTTTTCCAGGGCAGGGAAGAGCCCAATGGCTATACCGAGAACGTGCTGCACAGCCGCCGCAGGGAGGTCAAAGCCAGGGGCTGATCCGCGGAGAATTTCACGACTCGAACCACAGCTGGGTCGGGGTCTGAACCAGGATGGCCTCCTGAACCCCCTTACTCAGGCCGAGTTCTTCTCTGAACACATCGAGGTGCTGGGCGTAGGTAGATTTTTTTAACCAGTGTTCGCAGGGGAAGTCCGAACCCCACATGCAGCGCTCCGGGCCAAATACTTCGATGAAATGGTGCAATAGGGGATGGGTATCCCGGAAGGGGAACTCCCGCTTTGAAGCGGTGACGCCAAAGGTCAGTTTCACCCGCAGTTGCCCGTAGGTGGCCAGCGCGGAGACCTCTTTGACAAGCTCGTCCTCGATCCCCCTATCGACCTGCGGATAAGCACAGTGGTCGAGGACCGTCGGCACATCCGGAAATTGTTCCAGCATGTTAGCCAGTTGCCCTAGGAAGCCCTGGTTTAGGTGGGCACAAATCACCACCCCAAGTTCGCGGGCAGCCTCCCACAGTCGCCCCGAGCCGGGATGGTAAAAAAGGGGGCTCTCTCCCCTGGTCGGTTCCAATCTAAGGCCTTTTACATTGGCGTTTTCGACCAGTCGTTTAAGCTCGTCAACACTCGTTGCAGCAGCTGGATTCAAGTTGCAGACGGCCGCAGTCCAATCGGGGTTGGCCGCCGCCGTTGCAGCGACCAGCCGGTTGTCCCATTGATAGGCCGATCCAGTTTGCACCAATAGGGCTCGGGCGACGCCTGCTTGCTGCGTTTCCCGGTGCAGGTGTTCGATCGTGCCGGTGCCCTCGGGGGGGCGCGAGGGCCGTTCTATCATCGGATATTTATTCTCGTCCGGGTGGTAGAGATGGGCGTGGGTGTCAACTATTCGCATCTGCGCTCTCCGGGTTGGATTTTTAGCAAAAGGGCAAGGGGAATCTAAACAATAAAATGGCAGGGGTTAAGAGAGTTTTCCCTGCTTTTAAATGTTCCGGGCTTTTTACTATGGCCTGATTGTGTGGCAAAAGGTGGGGCAGAGGAGTAGCCCGCCCTGTTGGCCGCAAAATGAGAGGGGCAAAGTTTTCAGATTAGGCCAGTATTCCCGCCGCTCTGTACGGGCGAACTAAGGGCCTGATAAAAGCTGCCTAAATTCCAGTATGCACCACTTTAGGGCGCTGTGAGGGCGCTGAGAATATACACCTCTAAAGCGCAGTATCCCCGGTCTCGCCAGTGCGGATGCGGATCGCCTCTTCAACCGGGATGACAAAGACCTTGCCATCTCCTACCTTGCCGGATTTAGCTGCTTCGACTACGGCTTCGATGACGCGGTCCCGATCGTCTTCCTTAACCGCAATTTCGACTTTGATTTTGGGAACGAAATCGATCGAATACTCGGCTCCGCGGTAGACCTCGCGGTGGCCGCGTTGGCGGCCGAAGCCGCGCACCTCGATTACCGACATACCTGCAATCCCAAGGCGGGCAAGCGATTTTTGCACGTGTTCCAGTGCAGTCGGGCGCAGAAAAGATTCGATCTTGTACATTTTGATCCTCCGCGTTTAAGTTTTCAGTTTACTACTGGCTGAAAATCTGCATAGGAAGGCTGGCCGTGTTCGACCAGATCCAGCCCTGCTTCCTCGGCCTCTTCGTCGACCCGGATACCGATTGAATACTTTAGCACCAGGACCAGGATCGATGAACTCAAAAAGGCGAATAGGCTTATGGCGAGGGCGCCGATTAGCTGGGTGCCCAGGGTATGGGCGCTATTGGTGCTGAAAAGTCCCACGGCAATAGTGCCCCAAAGACCGCAGATGCCATGCACCGAGATGGCGCCGACTGGATCGTCTATTCTAATGCGATCGAATAAGATGATGGAAAAAACAACAATAACCCCGGCGCCGGCGCCGATTGCGATGGCACCGGGCCAGGAGACCACGTCGGCGCCGGCAGTGATGCCCACCAGCCCCGCCAGGATGCCGTTCATGGCCATGGAAATATCGGGCTTTTTAAGGTAGAGTTGTGAGGTGAGAATGGCTGCGAGGCAACCCCCTGCCGCCGCCAGGCAGGTAGTGACGAATACCAGGGAGACCAGTTCGGGGTCGGCGCTGAGCACCGAGCCGCCGTTGAAGCCGAACCAGCCGAGCCAGAGG
>CAXFTV010000258.1:0-3486 GCA_964005845.1 uncultured bacterium | reverse complement strand
TTGCGCCCGATGGCCAACTGCATCTTCTTCGGCGTCACCTTCGCCAATGCTGTGCAGGCGATCGGCATCCCCGGGCGCTGTGCCATCTGGGCGGGGAAACCGGGCAAAGCGGATGGCCACTTCACCGCCGAATGGTGGTCCACAGAGCACCAAAAGTGGGCGCTGGTCGACCCGAACTTCGACGCCATGTTCCTGCGCGACGGGATGCCGCTGTCGACCAGGGAACTCCAGGTGCTCTCGGCGGCGGAACTCCACGCCCTCACCGAATACGGCCCCGGTGTGGAGAAGCAGTTGCAGAACTCGCGCGTCGTCCACTGGATGCACGACGGCGAGCGGCGGGCGCGCTCGCTCGAGAACCGCGCCGTCTGGTACCGGGCCGACCAGCTGACGCATCCGGAATTCAATCCCGTTTCCCACGGCGCCGGCACCGCTTATGCCGAGACCGGCATCGTCTGGGAACGAGGCGCCGAGGAGATCTTCGGCATGCACTGCCTGTTCGGCGACCAGAGCTATTTCGACGCCCCGCCCGCCTAGCCAGGGCCAGGCATCGCAAAGGCGAAGGGGGATAACGAGGCTCCGTCATCTCCCCTCATTTTATATACCTGCGCACCCGGAGATATTCCATGGCAAATAGCGAACACGTCGAACTGCTCGGGCAAGGAATCGCGACGTGGAATCAATGGAGAGAGGATAGGACCGATATTCGCCCGGACCTGCGCGGCGCGGACTTGCGCAATGCTACACTCGCCGGAGTAAATTTGCGCGCCGCCGATCTGCCCGCGACCATCCTCACACAGGCGAATTTGCGCCACGCCGATTTGCGCCACGCCTATCTGTGCGGCACCAACTTCAGCGAAGCAAACCTCAAGGGCGCCAACTTGTGCGGCGCAGATCTGGGAGGGGCCAATCTCCGCAGGGCCGCCCTCGAGCGGGCCGACCTGAGCCGCACGGATCTGCGCAGTGCCCTTCTGTACGAGGCCGATTTACACAATGCAAACTTAGGGGATGCCGACTTGCGCAGTGCGTTGCTGCACCGCGTATGCAATGTGGAGATCGCTCAATTGGCCACGGTCAAAACATTATATCTGACCGAATTGGACGAGTTGATGGAACTGGTCGAAGCCACCTGCCCCCGGCTGCTGCAAGCACCTGTATAGCGTTCTCATGCGAGCCAGAACGAGTACAGCTTGGCGTGCTGCAAATAAAAGCGCAAGCGCACGGGCTTACCACTGGCCAACTTCGCCTGGTTGCTCCAGCCAACGCGAGCCTGCAAATGATCCCCTTGCAGAGGAATGCATTCGCGAGCGGAAAATCCGGGCTGCGGCGCCAGCGTCTCGGCATCCAGGATTTCGGCGCGCAACGCACCGTTCGCAAGCTCAGCATTTACGTATAAATGATCGCCGTCCACTTTAAACGGTTTGGTGACGAGAGTGCCCGCAGCAGTAGCATCGAGCGACACAAAACCATCCCGCCGCAAGGTGGCCAGGTTCAGGGCGCCGCAATCATCGAAGAAGGCATCGTCGTAGATCGCCGGATCGAGGTCGGCAAATAGATCGCGATGACCGCGGGAGCGAGCCGCCATATAGTAAATCCAAATCTCGCTAGCGCGCACGATTGGGCGGTTGCACACGGCAACTTGGGCAGTGCCGTAATTGCTCCCGCCCTTCCAGGGCTCGACGCCGAGAAAGAGCGCTCGATTCGCCACTCGCTGCCAGTGGTACGCATCGCGGGAAATGGCCAGTTCGACCTGATTGAGACCGGTGTGATTCATCTGTCCCGCATCGGGTCCAGAAGGATTGAAGAGCAGGGGAAAGCCGATATAGGCCCCCTCGTAGGGCATGACCGGCATCATGTAGAGTTGGGCGATGTAGTTCCTGCCATCGACGATGGGCGGCGACAGATAGGCCGGATCCCGGACGACGGCATCGATGCGTTTCTTGCTGTTGGCCTGGTCGATTTCGTCCGTGTGAAGGATGAGTTCGGGAGCCGTCCAGTGGACAAAATCCTCACTGGTCACCAGCCAGGCAGAACGCCCCCAGGCGGTGCGATGTTTTACCGTGGCCAGGTAGCGCCTAGCGATTTCGTCGTAGATGAGTTGAGAGGTGTCCTGACTGGGAATCGGCGGCACCTCGAGCACGGTCCAATCGAAGCCGTCGGGCGATATGCCCGGCCAGCGGTCGAAGTTGTTCTTGGGCGTAAAGAAGGCCTTGTAGCGGCGGCCGCTATCGGGCTCGACATCGTCGCGCAGGATATGGCACAGAGACCACTCTGTTGAGACGTAGGCCACATTATTGTCTCTCGAGCCATTCCATTCGTACCGGTCGAGGTTGGGCCGCTCCCAGTGGAGTCCGTCGGTGGAAGTGGCGTAGAGATTGTGACTGATGTCTCCGTAAGTTGTAAAGGCGTTGTACCACCATTCCCAGCAGTCGCGCTCGGGATTCCACTGAGGTGTACTCGTACTCTGAACGTATTTCTCGCCGCGGTCGCAGTCGGGGCGCAGTACGGGGCCGTGTCTCGTCGGCTGGTGCAGGGTGCGCCGTAGACCCGTTGTTTCTTCAATGGCGTGGTCGTCGAGAAACAATTGCCGGTGGCGCAGCGGGTCGATAAATTCCACCATGACCTCCCTACCCATGTCTGGGAATAATGCAGCCAATATACGTCGCGGGCAGATATAGCGTCAAGACCATAAACGGCGGCCAACTGGCCGGCTCAACCAGCCAGGAGCAGCGACGGAAATCCCTTGTAAACTCTCAATTGTCCGCGCCGACAAAACGCACGTAGCCAAAGCGTTCGGGCACGTGGTAAGACTGCAAATCTAGCGGTGCCCACCCCGAAAGCTCCGGCTCTTCGGCACCGCTTCGGGGCCGTTCGTAGCGGTTGATATTAATGCGCCAGACATCGCCTGCGCGCGGCGGTACACGAGCTTTAGCGGCAATTTTTCCAAATCCTTTCCACGGCATGGCAAATTCAAAAACCGACCCCCGATCGACATCGGTGCTATCGTTGACCGTGCCATGATTTTTTACCGCGTGCTGCATGCCCTCCTGGTTCCAGGCGTACAGGTCGGGCCAGACCACCGGCGCGCCGTCGGCGTATTTGAAATCGTTCTTGGGTATCCAGATATCATTGATTGTATCGAGGCAGTTGATGTGGATCTCGGCGTAGTCCTGCCCGTCGCCGTCGGGATCGATGAACAGCTCAATGGTCTCCTCCCGGCACAGACAGTCCCTATCGCCCTCTCCCATAGTACTCCAGATATCGGGATCTTCGACCACTACCAGAAAGTAGAGATTATCCCGATCCCAAAGCATCTTCGCCATCGTCCTATAGCCCGGCGCCCCACCACGATTCTGAAAGCGGGTAAAAACACCCACTTCCGGGGCGAGTTGCCAGGCGAATTCGTCGCCCACCCCATCGATGGCGATGGTTTCGCCACTGAGCATACAATCATAGCGCCGCTCCCAGTCGGGTCTATCCTGGGACCAT
>CAXFTV010000257.1:0-3454 GCA_964005845.1 uncultured bacterium | reverse complement strand
GCCAGGTTTGTAGGCTTTGCCATCCAGAAGATTTTCGGTGGCTGCTACCAGGCCGACGATGTAGTGGGGCAATTCGAGGGCGGCGACCGCCTGCATGGCTCCCAGGACAGCGGCGGCACCACACATGTCGAACTTCATGTCTTCCATGCCGCCGCCGGGTTTAATGGAGACGCCGCCACTGTCGAAGGTGACGCCCTTACCGACGAAGACGAGGGGTTTTCCAGCGGCTTTTTTATTGTGTTCAAGCACGATGAAACGAGCCGGTTCGACGCTGCCCTGGGACACGCCTAGCAGGGCTCCCATACCGAGCCGCTTCATGCCGGCTTCGTCGATGATCTGGCATTTGAGACCGTGGTTTCGGGCCAGTTGGCGAGCCCTGCTCGCCAGGTAGGAAGGAGTGGCCGTATTGCCCGGATGATTGGCCAGGTCGCGCGCCAGACAGGTAGCTCTGGCAATCTCCTGGCCAATTCGGGCGCCGCGCCGGGCGGCGCTGATTTTGCTTTTGTCGAATTCGATCAAGGTGATTTTTTTTAGCTCTGCAGTCTTCTTTTTGCCGCTGCGGTAGTGGTCGAAACGGTAGCAGGCCAGCATACTGGCTTCGGCCATGGCCTGGGCTACGTCCGCGACCGGCAGATTGCCCGCTCCGGTGCCGTGGAGAATGGAACTGGCGCGTTCGACGCCGAGGTTCTGGAGGGTGCGAGCTGCGGTGCCGGCGGCCTGGCGGGCCCCTTCCAGATCAAAGTTCTTCTCTTTCCCCAGGCCCACGACCAGGACGCGGCGAGCCGGGATTCTGGACTGGGTATAGAGCAGTAGAGTCTCGTTTTTCAGACCCTTAAAGTCCCCGCATTCCAGGGCTTCGCCAATCAAGCCGTCAAGGGCCTGGTCCACTGCCTTGCTGGCGCCGCCGGGGCGGGCGCCTTCAAAGAGGTTGACGACGATGGCCTCATCTTCCTTATTTTGTATCTCTCCCCGTTGTACCGTAATATTCATATTCTTCCTTTCAAGAAGTTTTCCGCAAAGGCTGAAACGCGGAAATTATAGACAAGGTCTATTTCACTGTCAAGAAGGTAAATTTTATGAAAGTATTCTTAATTCGCCATGGCCAATCCGCCAACAACGCCCTAGATGATGCCGCCCTCCGCACCCACGATCCGCTGCTTACCGAAACGGGCGAAAAACAGGCCGCAATAGTGGGGCCCTTTGTAGCGGCAGGGGGGCATTTGAGTTTAGCGGAGAGGCAAAACGGTCGGCCCTATTTAGACCAACTCTACTGCAGTCCCATGATTCGCACCCTGCAAACCGCCCAACCTATTGGTCAGGCTCTGGGGATTGCGCCCGAAGTATGGGCCGATATCCACGAACAGGGGGGGCTTTTCCTCGACCACGGAGAAGGCGGCATAGAGAGTTTTCCAGGGCAGAGCCGAAGTCAGATTCTGGCGCAGTTCCCCAACTATATCCTGCCCGCCGAAATTGGCGAGGATGGCTGGTGGAACAAAGGCTTTGAAGAGGTGCACCTGTGCCACGGAAGGGCCATCAAGGTGGCCCGAACCCTGCATCAGCGCGCCGCAGAAGACAGGCGTGTCGGCCTGGTGGTCCACGGGGGATTTATGAATGCCCTGCTCAAAGCTCTGGGGCACCAATTGCCGGGCGATGGGCGTGACTACCACCACAGTAATACCGCCATTACCCGCGTTGATCTGCAACCAGGAGGCCAGGCGGATTTTAGATACATGAACCGGGTGCATCACTTGCCCGATGAACTGATCACCTGAGCGCAGGTCACCTTGACCTGCACTTTCGCGGGCGCCTCATAGCTTCAGCAAGCCGGGTATGACAAATAACTGGATTCCTCTTTTCAGCGATATTCTCGGCAAGGACCAGATCCTGACCTCTAAAGAGGATTTGAGCGTCTACGCCTTTGATGGCACTGCAACTTTGCACCAGTTGCCCGGATGCGTAGTCCTGCCCGAAAATGTCGATCAGGTAGTTCGGGTGCTGCAGATCGCCGCGGCGCATTGCCTGCCCGTGGTGACGCGGGGTTCCGGGACCGGTTTGGCAGGCGGATCAGTGCCGGTCGAAGGCGGCCTGGTTCTGTGTCTGGTACGGCTCAACCGAATTCTGGAGGTAGACGCCGGCAATTTGACCATGGTGGTCGAACCCGGGGTGCTGACCCAGAAAATTGCCGACGAGGCCGAATCCGCCGGCCTGTTCTACCCGCCCGATCCAGGTTCTATCAAGATCTCGACCATTGGTGGCAATGTGGCCAATAATTCGGGGGGGCTGCGCGGGCTTAAATACGGCGTTACGCGCGATTATATCATGGCCCTGGAGATCGTGCTGGCGGATGGTCGGATCTTGCACACCGGTAGCAAGTGCGTCAAGGACGTGGCCGGTTTTTCGCTCAGGGATTTGTTTATTGGCTCGGAAGGTTGTCTGGGTGTCATCACCCGAATAACCCTGAAGCTGATTCCGCGCCCAGCAGCCAAAAAAACCCTGCTGGGTCTCTTTGATAGCACGACCGCCGCGGCTGCGACTGTCTCTTCCATTATTCAGCACAAAATCATTCCCTGCACTCTAGAGTTTCTGGATCGGGTGACCATTGAATGCGTCGAGAGTTTTGCCCACATTGGCTTGCCCCTGGATGTCGCGGCGGGCCTGCTAATGGAAGTGGACGGACATCCGCATGCAGTCGAGGAGGAAGCCGGCGAAATCGCCGCAATTGCGCGTCGCTGCGGCGCCCGGGAGGTGCGCGTTGCAGCAAGTGATGACGAGGCCCTGCAACTGGCCGCGGCCCGCCGTTCGGCTTTTAGTGCCCTGGCCCGTTTGGCACCGACGGTCATCCTGGAGGACGTGACCGTGCCGCGCACCGAACTGGCGCGGATGGTGGCCTTTATCCAGGAGGTAGGAACGCGGCATCGGGTCCGGATTGGCACTTTTGGTCATATGGGAGACGGCAATCTGCATCCCACTTTTTTGACCAATGAGCGGGATGGGGAGGAAATGGCGCGGGTGGAGGAGGCTATGCGGGAAGTTTTTGAATATGCAGTGGAACTGGGTGGTACCATAACCGGTGAACATGGAGTGGGCCTGGCCAAAAAGCCTTTCCTGCCCGGGGCTCTGGGGCCCGTAGGCATGGATGTTCTAAAGCAACTCAAAAAGAGTTTCGATCCACAAAATATCCTCAATCCGGGAAAGATTTTCGCTTGAATACGGCGCGCGAAAAGACGCAGAACTTGCTTGTGGGTCTGGACTATGAGGTGGTCCAGCAGTGCATGCATTGCGGTATGTGCCTGCCGACCTGTCCCACCTATGAGGCGACTTTGCGGGAACGTTCGTCGCCCCGCGGGCGGATCGCACTGATGCGGGCCATCGCCGACGGAGAACTGGAAGTGGGCCCGGGCTTTGCCGCCGAGATGTACTTTTGCCTGGGATGTCTTGCCTGTCAGACCGCCTG
>CAXFTV010000256.1:0-2778 GCA_964005845.1 uncultured bacterium | reverse complement strand
TTTTTTATCTTTTTATTTTACATAATATATTTTATCGGGCATTAGAAAAGAATCAGAATTAAATCCGACCAAATAATCGATCCAGTTCATCGAGTGGTATTTTTACAATAATTGGTCTGCCGTGAGGACAAACAAAAGGCTCGCGCGCACCCAGCAACCGCTTAATGAGAACTTGCATATCATCTCGTTTTAAATTTTCCCCTGCACGTATGGATGTATGACATGCATAGGATGCAGCTACTGCTTCTTGCAGCGTATTTCTAATTTCTTTTTCCTCCAGGAGTTCATTGACCATTTTATGAAAAATCTCCCCTTCGCCCCAATTCTTCAACTCAACAGGAATGGACTCTACTATTACGGTAGCTGGCCCAAATTCGCGCACATTAAATCCTAGCTGGGAAAATAAATCGCTTGCCTCGCGCACCACTTCCATTTCCACTGGATTCAAATTTAAAGTCAGCGGCAAAAGTAATTGCTGCACCCCCACACCCTCGGCCTCGAAGTTATCAAGAGCTTCCTCGTAGCGTATCCTCTCGTGGGCAACATGCTGATCGACAATGATAATTCCCTCTTTAATTGGCACGATAATGTATTTTTTATGCACCTGCCAAATTGCCGGAGAAGTTTCTATGTCCCCGAGAATCTCTTTACCAAGAGAATCGCTGACGGGTCTTTCACCTGGCACTTTTTCGCCGCCAGGTACCGAAGGCGCCAATAGCGAAAGGGAAAGCTGACTATGATCGACCGAACCATCACTTAAATTAAACTCAAGGGCATTGGCCTCGCTGCTATAGGTCCGGGATTGGGGTTTATTCTCGTTTGCGCCATCGGAAAATTTTAAGGTTGTTTCTTTTTCACTACTTTTTGTATAATTGAATACTTCCATTTCCGGCATGTCCAGGGCCTGTCGCACGGCCGCCTGGATAACGCCTGCGACTCGCCGCTCATCGGCAAAAAGCACCTCTCTTTTCGTCGGATGTACATTTACATCGATTTTTCTCGGATCCAGATCAAGCCAGACGATAAAAGATGGATGCCGGTCTACTAACAGACCTCCATACCCGTTGTAAACAGCCTGGTTCAAACCCCGGGAGAATATAGGCCGCCCCCTAACGACAATAAATTGTTTCCCCCTGGAGCGGCGGCATTGAGCCGGCACGGAAACAAAGGCATCTACCTCAATACCCTCATCGGCCAAACTCGTTTCTAATAATGAATCTGGCTCGCTTTCCAGTAATTCCCTTGCTCTTTCAAAACGGCTACCCGGCAAAAAATCGAGGATATTTCTATCCTGATGGATCAATTCAAAGCCAACATCGGGATGGGCGGCGGAAAGTTGTACTAAATTCTGGGTAATATATCGATTCTCGGTCTCCATATGTCTTAGAAATTTTCGCCTTGCCGGTGTATTAAAAAAAATATTGCGCACTGAAATTGTCGTCCCTACTGCTCTGGCCACCGATCCTTTTTCTCGCTCGATTCCTCCTTCTACTACTATCCGAGTACCTTCATTATCTTCTGCGGATCTGGTTTCAATTGTCATGCGCGAAACGGCGCCAATGCTGGCCAAGGCTTCTCCTCTAAAGCCCAGAGTTGAAACTGAAAACAGGTCTGAAGGAGATTTCATTTTGCTGGTCGAATGCCGTTTAACTGAAAGCAAAGCGTCATCAAAGGACATGCCGATACCATCATCTGCAACTATAATATCCTGACGCCCACCCGCTTTTACTTCGACAGAAACTCTTTTAGCCTGGGCATCAATACTATTTTCGACCAGTTCTTTAACCACAGAAGAGGGGCGCTCAATAACCTCCCCGGCGGCAATTTTATGAATGATATTTTCCGATAGAACTTGAATTTTTCCCATTACAATAACCTCACCCTGAACTTCCCGATTAAAAACTTAAAGTTCGGCCCAAATTTTCTCCTTGGCTTTTTCGTAATCCTCAAGACTTATTTTGCCTTCTTTAAATTCTTTTTCCAACTCCTTAAGCCGGCGGCGCGGCGACCCAATGCCTTTTCTGTCCTTTTGAATTTGACTCCAAATATGCCAAATCCCAAGAATAAAAAGCAAAGCTAAAAAGCCGATTCCAGCCCACTCTCGCCAACTCATCTCCTCACTATCTTGGTAATCCACAGCAATACCTGAAAACCTCCAATTGCCCACGTATTCGGGGGGAATATCGTAATCACCCAACAAAACTACACGATCGGCTTCAACCTCTCTGTCTTCTTGAATGAGTTGTACCACCTGGGAAAGTCTGCAACTCAAGCCGAATGGAGTTATCAGGATATGCTCAATTAGACCGTCTTCATGAAGACGCACGAACTTTTCGTATTCTATGGGTATTTCGGGAGATTTGAGAAAATTCAATCCGAAAACTATAGCCAGTAAACCACCGGCCAAGGCCAAAGAGAACTTAAGGGGAGCCTCCCCCTTATCTCCCGCATCATCCTTATCACTATTGAATTCTTGCTTCATCTCTCAGGATTTCCTTATCTAAACGGGCTGCTTTTTGAAGCCAATCCAAATAATACTGACCGGAGGCTATTTCTTCCCCCCCAAAAAGAGGTTCCCCTCCCCGCTGGGCAAGTTCGGCAAACTCATTATAATAACTTTTAAGCACTTCAGGGGAGCTATATTCATCACTCTTTAACTCAATACTGCCCTTACTTCCGTGTAAATTGATTAAAACCCCCTCCCTTTCTCCTAGCCCATTTAAATAAAAATGCCCTTCAAGGCCATTTTTAAATTTAATTTGAACAATTGCTATATTT
>CAXFTV010000255.1:0-13323 GCA_964005845.1 uncultured bacterium | reverse complement strand
TTCCGGTATGCCCGGCCCTGGACGCTTGCCCTCGGTCTGTTCGGGATCGGGTCGGAAAGGCACGAAATCAAAGGCGCTCAAACGCACCCCGATTAGCAGATCTGGGGCTTGCGCCTGAATCCCCTGGATAATCTGACGGCAGAAGCGGGTGCGATTTGCAAAGGTCCCCCCAAATTTGCCCGGCCGCCTGCGAGCGCTGAGGAATTCGTGTCCCAGATAGCCGTGGCAATGTTTGATATCTACGAACTGATACCCCAGTTCAAAGCCCATGCAGGCAGCCTTGATATAGCGCTCTATCAGGGCCTCGATATATCCGTCGCTGAGAATCGGGTGGTCTACCTCGAGCCCGAATTTTCGATCCAGTATGGGATGGCGATAGAGAATTGCCGGCTCCATCCGATCCTGGCGAAATGGGCGGCAAAACCGACCCGAATGGGTCAACTGCAAACCCAGCAATAAATCATCCGTGCGACCAAAGTGATTGCTATGGGCCGCCAGCAACAACTCGCGCAACTCGGCCAGGCCCGCTTTCGTGTCCTCCGTGGCCATCAACTGATTTGGATTGGCCCGCCCCTCAGGGCACACGGCAAAGGCCTCGCCACCCCAGATCAACTTTGCTCCGCTACGGCCAAAATTCTGCCATCGGCGCCGGGTTTTGTCGCTGGGCAAACCCTCCTCAGTGCCGTCCCACCCTTCCATGGGTTGAATGGCAAAGCGGTTGCCGATGGCCATACCCCCCAGATGATAGGGTCGGGCCAGGGGCGAATCCGGGGCCCTGAGTATTTCGTCGTCACAGGCCATCTCTATGCCCAGCCCCCGGGCATGGCGGCGAAAGTCGTCTATTTTTTTGAACGCCGATATACGTGGATACCTGGCAACTGCGGCCATGGGTCGGTCTTCCCCGGGTTTGGCATGGAAGGGATGTCGCTCTAATTGGAGACGGGCACAGCTTTTTGCCGCACGCTCAAGCGGAGGCCCCACAACGCCCCCACTGCAATCATTGCCAGGCTGATCAACTGGGCATCGCTCAAGCCCCACAATACCTTTGAATTGATGCGGATAAATTCCACCATGAAACGGGCCAGGCCAGTGAGGAACAAATAGAGACAAAAGGACAAGCCCGGAATTGTGATGCGCTTGCGGCTAACCCACAAGATCCCGCAAGTTGCCAGCCCCATCAAAGTCTCATACACGGGGGTTGGGTGCACTTTATCCAGGGTGGGCACGACGCCATCGGGATAGGCCATTCCCCAGGGCAAATCGGTTGGCACCCCATAGTCCCCGTCGCCGGCTAACTGGCAACCGATCCGGCCGATGGCATAGCCCATAGACAGTCCAATGCCCAGTATGTCCGCAACCGGCAGAATGGCTACTCGACGGCGCCGGATGACCCACACCGCAGCCCCCGCAGCGACGATGAAACCGCCGTAAAAGGTCAACCCGCTGCCTGAGAAAACAGACTTGAAAAGTTGTCCCCAACTGGTGAAGGACGGGGTCTCGAAAAGAACAAAATACAACTTGCCGCCAATCAATCCACCCACCATTGCAGCGGTGATAATAGACGAGCCCAGTTCCGGATCGAGACCTTTCCGCTTCAACTCCTTATTGATCAGGAAAAGCGCCGCCATAAAAGCGAGTGCCACCATGGCACCGAAGCTGTGTATCTGCAGTGGACCTATTTCAAATAAATGAGGGTACATGGCGCGGTTTTAATCTCCGTCCGGCTATGGCGGCGTAACAATTTTTTCCTTTGAATTCCTCGACCCTTAAGCACTAAACCCCATCGCCCTGCAGGCAGCGACAAAAAGAGCACTCCAGGCTCATATCTTCATTGGCCCGCCACATCCGCGGCGCTGCGGGCGCTCCACGTTCATTGATGCTTTAATTGCAACTCGTCCAAAAGAGCAGCGCGATCTACCTCTCCACCGTCCAGACGCGGCAAGGGACGGGTCCATATGTGGAGTCTTTGTATTCTATGGTAAGTTGGTAAAGTGCGGGAGACCTGGTGGGATCTGGCACGGATCTCATCCTCCAATTTTTTCTCCTCCCCCCGGTCTATGGCACCACCCTCGATTACGGCAACCCCGTGGATCTCTTCGCCGGGGATTCGCGCCGAATATACCCCGAGGACACCCAGTTCGGACACGTGGGGTAGATCTCTATAGAGGGCTTCTACTTCGTCGGGATAAACATTCTTGCCGGCGCCTGTAACAATCATATTTTTGCAACGACCGGTTATAAAAAGATAGCCCTCTGGATCCAGATAGCCGATATCTCCGGTGTGCAACCAGCCATCGCGCATCATCGCAGCGGTGATCTCCGGCCTTTTCAAATACCCCATTGCGACATTGGCCCCGCGGACCAAAATCTCGCCTTCGGCCGCTCCGGCGAATTGCCGGATGTGTATCTCCTGTCCTGGAAGCACCGTTCCGACCGAACCGAACCGGGGCCGGTCGGCCGGATTTACCGTGACAATAGGTGCGGCCTCCGTCAATCCATATCCTTCACAGATTTTGATTCCCAGTTTCTGGTAGGCAGCACAAATTTCGCTGGACAGAGGGCCACCTCCACTAAAGACCAGCCGCAAAGTGGCCAGATCGGCACTACAATCCAGACGCTGGACGCGATGCGCCAGAATCTTGAGCAATCGCGGCACGCTCAGAAGTATGGTCGTGCCCGTAGTGCGAATTGCCTCGAGAATTTCGCGACTGTTAACCGTTTCCAGGTAGGTGGTAGTAGCCCCCCCCAGAATTGACATGAGCAACCCCCCACTGAACTCGAGGCCGTGGTAGAGGGGAAGGACGGAAAGAATCTGATCGGTCTCGCTGGCCTGGTGCATCTCAGCTACCCCCAGCAAACCAGCGATGAAGTTCCCATGGGTGAGTTGCACCCCGCGGGGTATAGCGGCCGTACCAGAGGTAAAAATAATGGAGGCCACCATTTCCGGCGCAATATTGGGTTGCTTCCACAAAGGCACCGACGACGCATCCCCCTGCTCTGGAAAAAAAGCCTGCCCAGAATTATTGAGATCAAAAAACTCCATCCCTGCGCGTCGATGTGCTGCCACTAGCTCTTCACTCAAAGCCTCAAAGTGGAACACAGATGTAACCAGAGCCCGCGCCTCGGTAAATTCGGCCAGTTTCCAAATTTCCTCTGCGCGGCTGTGGGGATCCAACGGCACGACCGTAAGCCCCAGACTCGACGCCGCCATATAAGCCATGACCCACTCGGGACTATTGCCCACCCACAGCAACACGCACTGGCCGGGTTCCAGACCTTTTTGCTGCCACAACGAAGCCATCTCTGCGACCTTTTGCTGTAGCTCGCGGTAGCTATAACGCACCCAGCGGCCATCGCGTTCGATCTGAAGAGCTATTCTGTCGGCATAGCGGCTGCAGGCCAAGTTGAGCAAATCCGGAAGGGTCTCAATGTTCTCCTCTTCGTGCCAGCGCTTCTCTTCGACCCCAACCTCTTCCGGTACATCTTGCAAAAGAGGATCGTCGTCGACAACTTCTTTTAATACGTGTTTTCTAAGACCCGGGAGGTGGATATTCGGGTAGTACTCGGCCCAGTCTATCTGCCGCACATCCATGTCAAAAATGCGCTGCTCCTCGACGGGCAGAGACTCGTAAAGCGCCTGAGTCCGGCTACTTTCAAAACGGCAGTCCAGATGGGTGTAGGGACTGAACAACTCAGTGTAGTACAAAACCCGTTGCAAGCGCGTTTTGAGTGCGACCAGACTGCGCTTTTTGGCCGCCGGTACCAGGCGGCCTGGCAACAGTTTAAACAACCACTGCAAGGCGCTCAGAGGGTACATATATTTGAGGTTGAATAGGATCTTGAATTTGCCTCGACTCGGAAAGGTCCACTCCCGCAGAACGGGAATTCTGCCATCCCTGCCGCGCATGGGATTATTGTGGAAGTGGCTTTTGAAATTTTTGTACAGCACTTCGTTGGTCAGGGGATTTTCTGCGCTGCTGGCCACCTGAAAAACCGGCACTTCACCCCGGGTAGCCCGGGTGGCGGCTCCCAAAATGGCATTGACGACCAGATCCACCGGAATGATATCCATCGCCGAACGACGCCGGGCGGGAAAATTGGGCACCAGGCCGCGACCGTAGGCGACGATCAGCGGATCCGATACCTTGAGCCCGCTGATCCAGCCGGGTTCGGGATCTTTCAAGCTACTTTCGATAACGCTTGGACGCACTATGACCAGCGGCAGCTCGCGGTGATTTTTTACCAGCATCTGTTCGCCCATGGCTTTGGTAAATGTGTATATATCGTTCCAGCCATAGTCCCGGGCGCGACGCATACCCTCGCTTACCAGCTGGTGCCTAATCCAACTTTTGGAACGATCAGCTATAAGCTTTTCCAAGCGCGCTGCAGAAGGCCGACGGCTGTGACTTTGGTCCAATATCTCTTGCCGGAAGGCCTGCTGCTGCACACTGCTGGCCGCCTGCTCGCGGATCTGACGGCAACGGGCCTGGCAAGTCTCGATTTCTGCTTGAGGATCAAAGAATTTAGCCGTCGAAGCAGTGCCCATCATCTGGCTGATAGTGCGATCGAGTGGCAGTGGCCGCTCTGGAATTGAACCGGACATTTTGCCGCTCACATAGGCAGTTGATACCTGTAGAAAGGTCACCTCCCGCCTACAGCTACGCGCAAACTCAAGCAACCCCATTGGACCCAGGGCGTTGAGCGTGATAGAGAAATCTAGCGGCGCATCGAATTCGACTGTGGCCGCACTGTTGATAACGAGGTCCAGCTCTTCCTGCAGGAGACCCTGGACATGGTCTTCAAGTCCCAGGTCGGGAGCCATAATATCCCCACTGAGGGCAACTACTTTGCCAAGTGCCAGTTCCAAACCCCGGGGATCTTCTTCTTTGAAACGATCAAAAACGCTATTGGCCAGGCAGTCTTCTCGCAGTCGTTCTGCAGCCGATACAACTGTTCCATCGGGCCGTTTTTGAGGCCTTATCAACAGGTAGAGTTTTGCCACCTCGGGCAAGTCGCGCAGGATCTTGGCAACCAAGCCTTTGCCCAGGAAACCCGTTGCCCCGGTGAGCAATATGGTGCGATCTTTGTAGAAATCTCTTATCATACTTTTTGGAAATTAATTGGGCGCGTCTCGCAGAAACTTGGAAGGAAGAAAGCTAAGCCAAAGTTTACACTGAGGTTATAATTTAATCCAGGATATGTATAGACACAAGAACTACTCTGATTTCACCGGCGTGAGGAGCTCTTTTTCAATCTTTTCTTTACCCGGGAAATTACTCACCTCGTCTCCTTGGGCCCTACTCGCAGCGGAGGCCAAGATACCCTGATTGGTGATATAGGGGTGGCGCATCTGTTTGCCTAAAGCCCGCCGCAACTCATCTGGCTGGAGCGGGGCTGGCCCTGTAAAATTTTTCATTGCGCCTTTCCCGTGTCAGAGATAGTCTTTTAAATCTTAATCATCTTAAGCCAAACCTGCAATACCGGCCCTCTTGTTTCCAGCAGCCGATAAAGCCTATTTTAGGGGCCTACAACGAGGTAGACTTATTCTTGGAAAACTGGGTTCTGATCGCCAATCCCGCTGCCGGTGGGGGCCGCGCCCGCAAAGCCGCAGAAAGAGCCGCTCGCTTTCTGGACCGCTGTGGCCAACCTCTCGATGTGTACTACACGCGCGCTTCTGGACACGCCGGTGAACTTGCCCGCCAAGCAGTTGCCGCCGGAACAAAGCGCCTCATAGTCTGCGGCGGCGATGGCACCATTGTTGAACTACTCCCGGCTTTGGCCCACCAACCGACCACCCTGGCCCTGCTGCCAGCTGGGACCTCCAACGACTTCGCCCGGGGCTTGGGCATTCCCCGTCGGCTCGGCTCGGCCCTGGATATTTTGCAGCACGGGCAAATTTGCAAACTGGACCTTGGCCGGATTGGAGACCGTTGGTTCTGCACCGTGGCCGCCTTTGGTTTCGATGCGGAGATCAACCATGCTGTCAACAGCGGCCGGATTCCCTTTTCCGGGACTTCGGGCTATCTCTACGCAACCTTTAAGCACCTGGCGGCCTACCGCCCCCCCCAGGTGTGCCTCAGCGGCGAATTTGGCGAATACCGGGGCGAGATCTTTCTGGTCGCCACTGGCAATACCCGCAGCTATGGAGGCGGCATGCGCATAGTGCCAAGGGCCGATCCGCAGGACGGCAACCTGGATGTGTGCATTGTCGACAAGCTTTCCACGCGCTCAATCCTCAAGCTCCTGCCCCGGGTTTTTTGGGGAGGGCACCTGAACCACCCCGCCGTGCGCTGCTTGCGGACCTCCTGGCTCAGAATCGAAACTGATGCCCCCCGTCTCATTTACGCCGATGGCGAACACCTCGGAGAAACCCCGGCCCTACTGCGCAGTGCGCCCGCTGCCCTCAGCATGATCCTGCCAAAGAATACCCCCTGAACTGTACAACTTGCTTCGGTCGGCATTATTTCCCATATTCCAGACTTACTCCCTGCTGAAGAGTTAGCGCTAACCCTGCAAATTCATCCATGGCCACCAAGGCACAGAAGGTAAGGCTCGCCCTTTTTTTTATTGTCTCCGGTAGTGTACTAGCTGGCTTCCTACTATTCACAGCTGGCCTACAACTGCTGAAAAAGCGCGAATATTACTTCATCGAATTCAACGATATTTCGGTTGGCGGACTGCGTTCGGGTGCCGCCGTCAAATATCAGGGCCTACAAATAGGCCGGGTGGAAGGCAGTACGATCTCACCCGATGATTTCACTATAGTAGTGGTAGAGATTTCTGTGCGCCCCGACATGGTCAATGCCATTCGGACCGATACCCAGGCCAGACTGTATACCCAGGGTATCACCGGCATCAAACACATTGAACTCATAGCCGGAAGCCGGACAGCCAAAGCCCTACCTCCGGGCTCCAAAATCCCGGTCGGGAAAACCTTCCTGGCGGATATAGATCGGCGTGCCGAAGTCCTCACCAACAAAATCGAACAAGTCTTGAACCACGTCATTCTCCTAACTAGCGAAGAAAACAGCATCCAGTTCGGCAAAACACTGCATGCGGGCGGTAGCCTGATGGAAAATGCCGACCAGTTACTGGGAGAAAATCGCGCCAATTTTAATCAGATCATGAACGACCTTGCCCGCACTACCCGCAATCTAGAACGGACGACCTCCTCGCTGCAGACAACCATGGACTCTCTGCAGCAGATGTTGACCGGTGATGAAGCTCAAAGTACCCTGCGCGAACTGCACATGGCCACCCGCAAGGTGCATCGACAACTCGATGGCCCCCTGCCGGAATTGATTGCCAGTATGAACCAAATGAGTCAAAATATAGATAAGACCTTTACTCACATCGACCTTACGGTGCTCTCGAGCCGCAAAAATATTCTGGACGCCATGCAAGAATTAAATGAAACCTTGCAGAATGTGCGCCAGGCCACTGAACTCATCCGCGAAGATCCCTCCATCCTTATACGCGGGCGCAGTGGAGAATGATGGCATGAAACGTTTTCGCCTTAGCCTGGTCATCCTGACCTCAATCGTCGCATTAAATGGCTGTACCCAACTAATCGGGGGCAAAACGGAAATAGCCGAACGCCGCAAATTCACCCTCGTAAACCATCCCTTGCGCCTGTCGCTCAAGGGGTCTAAGCGCCCTTATCCCTTTAGTGTTCAGGTGCAAAAATTTGTCGTACCAGGTATTTACGACCGCGATCAGATCGTTTTTCGGCTTTCCCAATACGAGATAAAGGACGACAAGTATCACCTCTGGGCCAACCGGCCCAGCAAGATGCTCACCGATATCGTCGGACAATACCTTAGCGACGTCACCCTTTTTACCCAGATCGGCCACGAGTATTTAGATAAACGCCCCGATTATATCCTCAGCGGTACCGTCAAAGCCATTGAACGCTTTGATAGCGGCGACCTTTGGTACGCTCATCTAGCCATGTCACTGACCTTGGTTGACACTAAAACCAACGAGGTTTTCTGGGCCAGGGAATTCGACGAAAGGCCGCGGGTGTATTTTAAAGATATGGCCTACTCCGTAGAAGCACTGAGCCAAATACTGCACGAGCAAATCGGACGGGCCATAAGTGAGATGGACTTCAAATTTCTTCATAAAATGGGACACGCCGAAGGTAAATCCACAGAACCTATTGCAATGGATTCGGAGGACCAGTCTGGCGAATTTACCAGCGCCCCCAAAGATTCCCTGCAGCACCTATTTGCCCCCAACCCCGACTACGAAATTATCCAGGGCAAACGCGCCCCAGAAAAAACTGAGTCCTCCTCCGAGGGGGAGAGTTTTTAGCATGCGCTCCATATACCAGCTCTTGATCCTGGCCCTACTAATACCACTCCCGGGTCCCGCGCGGGAAAACACCTGGCTGGCCTCGCCTGCCCGCGTCCAGTTATACCAGGACCCCACCCTGATTCCCACCGGCAAAGGTTTCCTTTTTATCCCTGCTATGACCTCGCCGCGCAACGAACCCAACTATCAGGTCTTCAAAGGAAAAAAAGAAATCGCTTCCCGCAAACCCGGCACTGGCGTCCTGCTAGATCCGGGATCCTACTCGATCCTCATAGGCTCAGGGGCCGGTTATCAGATGATAAAAAAAACGGTGCCTATCTCCGAGGGTATGACCACCCTGGTCAAACCTAATTGGTCGGGATTGGTCATCGATGTGATCGATGAGACCCGGACCTCGATCAACGAGACCTACGAATTATTCGAGGACGAAACCCGGGAAAATTTGGGTCTTGGCCGTGGCGTCGAAGAAGAGCGAGGCGAAATGGTAGATACCTGGATTTTAAAAGCGGGGATGTACAATATTGTCAGAGTAGGTGAAAACATTACAACTACTAAACGCTTTAGCGTGCGCCTGCTACCAGGGGAACTGAGCCGTTTCAATCTGGTAGTCAACAGCAAGACCAATGAATTTGTGGGCTTTTATCCGCAGCGCCAGATTACCGATTTCAAGCAGATTTCCAAACATTGGAAATCGACCTGGGAGTTGAGCGGTGCAACCCTGTTCAACACCTCTCACAACACGGCAAGCGAAGACCGATCCAGCGTTTCCCTATCCATACAGGTCCACAATCGCACTACCTACAGTAGCAAAAAAAACTTCGCCAACCTGCGACTTATTCTCGAAGAAGGCGGTAACAAGGAAGAACGCCAACCCTTCAGTAAGTCAATCGATAAATTCGAACTGCGGGCCACCTACATCTACCGCCTCTCGCGACGCATTGGCCCCTATATGCGCGGAGTACTCAACACCACCCTCTTTGCCACCGACGAACTTTTTGACGAACCGCGCAACTTTTTAAAACTGGATACCTCGGGAGATACCCTGTCCATAGTTCCCAACACTTCAAAAGTGACCCTGTCGCCTCCATTTTTCCCCCTGACGCTGCGCCAGGGCCTGGGCATCAACTCGCAGCTGATCCAGAGTTTCCCCCTCAATGTGAACATGCGCTTAGGACTTGGCACCCGCCAGACCTATCGCTCGGACTCCTTCGAAATGCTGAACGCAAACAGGGCCCAGCGCCTGAAAACCGCCACTAGTATTGGTATAGAAGCGCTTCTGATTACGGAAGCTCGAATCGGCCGTTTTGTGGTCCTCGATTCGGAATTCGACCTCTTGTTGCCAGGGCGCAGCCTCGACACCTGGGTATTCAGCCTGGAAAACCGCTGGCGAATTTTCCTCACGAGTTTTATCAATATTGACATTGTCGCCGACCTCAAACGCGAAAAAGGGAGTAAACTACAGGCGACAGAACAGGTGCTATTGCGCTTCTCCAAATTCCTCTAAAACACCCATGAGCCAGGTACACAGCGATGCACATGCCCTGATTTTCAGCGGCCCCATCACTCTGGATACCATCGCCGCACTCGAAGCCCAGACCAGGCAGCATCTCGCCGACCACCCGCTCTCGGCACTGCAGGTCAATTTGAGTGCTGTTACCAAGCTGGACACGGCAGGCGCTGTCTTCTTGCGACGCCTGCCCGCTCTGGGCCAAGCACAGGGCAAAGAACTCGAGCTTTCGCCGCCACCGCCCACGCTGCAAAGCTTCTTCGACTTTATACGCCTGCCCCCCGCAACGACCAGTAGGCCCGAGAACAAACAGGGCCGGCTTGAAAGTCTCGGGGAGCAACTGCTGGCAAGCCGCGGCCGTGCGCTATCTTTTCTCTATCTGATGGCCGACCTGACGGTGGAAACTTTTGCCGCGCTCTACAAGCCCAAAGGCATGCGGCGCGGCACCTTTGTCGAACAGGCGTTGGCCATTGGTGCCCAAGCCCTACCCATCGTAGCCCTTATCCTCTTCCTTATCGGCGCGGTTTCCTCGCTCCAATCCGCGGCACAATTGCGCCAATTTGGCGCCCATATTTTTGTCGCCGATCTCCTGGCCATTGGCATCTGCCGCGAATTGGGCCCTCTCATGACAGCCATTATCATTGCGGGCCGCAGTGGTTCAGCTATTGCCGCCGAAATCGCCACCATGAAATTTACCGAGGAACTGGATGCCTTACAGACCATGGGGCTTGATCCCCTCCGCTTTGTTGCAGTACCCAAGATGTGGGCCATGCTCCTTTGCGTCCCCTTGTTGACCATCATGGCCGACCTATTGGGGATTTTGGGGGGGGTTTTCATTGCTTTTACCTCTCTCGAAGTAGCTCCCGGTGCGTTTGTAGTCCGAGCCCTTGAAGCCCTTCTTCTCAAAGACGTCCTCACGGGCGTGATCAAAAGTATTTCCTTTGCCTGGATCATCACCCTGATAGCGGTTTATCGAGGTCTTGACTTTAAGGGAGGGGCTGCCGGTGTGGGGCGCGCTACTACTTCTTCGGTAGTGGCTTCCATCTTCGCCATCATCCTCCTGGACTGTTTCTGGGGTGTTATATTCTATCTGAAGTTCTGAAATGCAACGTCTCATCGACATTTCTGATTTGCGCGTGGCCTACGGCTCAACTCTGGTCCTGGAGGGCATTGACATGCACCTCCAGCAGAGCGAAATCGCCGTGATACTGGGCAGTAGCGGGTGCGGTAAGAGCACCCTCCTGAAGACCATTATCGGCCTCGTCCCGCCGAGCTCGGGCCGGATCGAAATCCTGGGCCAAAATTTCCTCGAACTGGGCGCTCCAGACCGACACTCGCTGCGGCGACGCATCGGCGTTATGTTCCAGTACGGCGCCCTGCTGAACTCTCTTACCGTAGGCGAAAACGTGGCCCTGCCGCTGGAAATGCACGCCGACCTGAACCCAATCCTGGTCGAGGATATTGTGCGCACCCGACTTCATCTGGTGGGCCTGGACCACGCTTTTTCTCTCTATCCAACCGAACTTTCCGGCGGCATGCGCAAGCGCGCCGCCCTGGCCCGGGCTCTCTCCCTTGATCCCGATATCCTCTTCTGCGACGAACCAGGTGCTGGTCTCGACCCCATCACCGCCGCTGGTATCGACCGCCTGCTCTTGACCCTGAACCAAAGTCTGGGCACATCCATTGTCATCGTCACTCACGAATTGCTCAGCATCGAACGCCTGGACGGCCGTTTAATAATGTTGGAAAGCGGTCAGGTCGTATTCACCGGCAGCGTAGCAGCGGCCCAATCCTGTGACATTCCAACCGTAGCACGCTTCTTCAATCCCGGAGTCGAAGAATAATGTTGACCATTATCATCGCCGCCATCAGTAAAAACCAGGTCATTGGCTCCAAGGGGAAAATACCCTGGAATTACCCGAAGGACCAGCAGCGCTTCAAGCGGCTAACCATGGGACACCCCGTCATCATGGGTCGCAAGACCTTTGAATCCCTGCGGCGCCCCCTGTCCGGTCGCCAGAATCTCGTCCTGACTCGCCGGGTAGCTTATGCAGTACCGGACGGCGTCCTGGTCTATCCCTCGCTGGAAAAAGCCAAAACCCACTGCGCAGCCATCAAGGCAGAAAAAATATACATCATCGGCGGCACTGAAATCTACCACCTGGCCCTGCCCAGCACCGATATTTTGGAACTTACCCACATTCCCAACGAGGTCGAGGGGGATGCCTTCTTTCCCGCGTGGAACGAGGATGAATGGGAGTTAGTTGACAGTTCCGCTGAAGGGGAATTATGTTATTGCACCTACCGGCGCAAAGGGTGAGTATAGGAGGGGATTCCAAGCCGCACCTGCAGCAAATCTCGCCCCTGCGTGCAGTTGCACTCAGACCTCTGTGAATTGATGATATAAATAGGTAAAAAAGGGGAACCACATGTTCGAAAGCCTTCAACCCGCCCCTGCCGATCCGATTCTGGGCCTTAGCGAAGCCTTCAAAAAAGATCCGCATCCCGACAAAATAAACCTCGGCGTGGGGGTCTACAAGGACGCGCAGGGCAACACCCCGATATTTACTTCGGTAAAGCAAGCTGAAGAACGCATTCTGGCGGCTCAGACCAGCAAGAGCTACCTGGCCATCGAAGGGGCACCTGAATACGGGGCAGTGGTGCAGGAACTTCTGCTTGGCCGCGGACACGAAATTATCGCTGCCGAGCGCGCCGTCACCAGCCAAACCCCCGGCGGTACCGGTGCTTTGCGGGTAGCTGCCGATTTTATCCACGCGATGTTTCCCAGCGCCCAAATCTGGCTGAGCGACCCCACCTGGGCCAATCATCCCAAGGTTTTTGAAGCCGCTGGCGTGGAGGTCAATACCTACCCTTATTTTGACGCTGCCACTAATGAGCTAAACTTCGAAGCCATGCTGAAAACGCTGGAAAAAATTCCCCACGGCGACGTAATTTTGTTGCATGGCTGCTGCCATAACCCAAGCGGGGTCGACCCGAATCCGGAACAATGGCAACGCATCGCCGGCATCATCGAAGCGCGCCGCCTCCTGCCCCTGGTAGATTTTGCCTACCAGGGCCTTGGCGCCGGTCTCAAAGAAGACGCCGCTGGCCTGCTGTCGTTGTGCCGCCCCGGAGCCGAGCTTTTGATTGCCAGTTCCTTCTCCAAAAACTTCGGTCTCTACAACGAACGCGTCGGCGCCCTCACGCTGGTGGGCTCCAGCCCGGAAGCAGCCGCCACCGCTTTGGGACACATCAAGATTTGCGTCCGCTCCAACTACTCCAACCCCCCCGCCCACGGCGCCGCCCTGGTGACTACAGTGCTACGAGATCCCGCCTTGCGCAGCCGGTGGCATGGCGAAGTCGCCGCCATGCGCGACCGCATCAATGGCATGCGTCAGCTTTTTGTCGCAAAACTAAAGGCAAAGGGGGTGGAACGCGATTTCTCATTCATCACCCGGCAACGCGGCATGTTCTCTTTTTCCGGTCTTGCCGCACAACAG
>CAXFTV010000254.1:0-2615 GCA_964005845.1 uncultured bacterium | reverse complement strand
TGATGACCGCAGCCGAGCGCTTCGACGGCACCCGCGGTTACAAATTTATTTCCTATGCGGTGTGGTGGATCCGCCAGTCCATCATTCAGACGCTGGCCGAGCACGTCCGCACCGTGCGTCTGCCCCTCAATAAAGTAAACCTGCTCAAGGACATCTCAAAGACCTCGCATCGTCTGGGTCAGGGGCGCCATGGCGAACCTGATATGGACGAAATCGCGGCGGAGATGAACATGCCGGCCGAGGTGATCACGGACGCGGTGCTCAGCGCCCGTCCGGTGAGTTCCCTGGACGAGGTTTTTGAAGACGACGACAAGCGCTCGCTTTTGAACCTGCTGGCCGACACCACCCAGGAATCTCCGGATGCCGGCGTCATCCGCGATTCGGCGCGCGAGCAACTGGAGAGCGTGCTCGGCGACCTCGAAGAGCGCGAGCAGCACATCATCCGTCTCTACTTTGGACTGGAC
The DNA here is from genome assembly GCA_964005845.1 of uncultured bacterium. GTDB lineage: Bacteria > Latescibacterota > UBA2968 > UBA8231 > UBA8231 > CAXFTV01. The sequence goes on along the minus strand of CAXFTV010000254.1, from coordinate 2,151 downwards.
GGCAAAGAAGCCCTGACCCTCGAAGAAATTGGCAGTCTGATCGGCGTGACCCGAGAGCGAGTGCGCCAGATCAAGGAACGGGCCTTGAGCCGACTCCGGCACCCCTCGCGGCATCAGTCCCTCAAGGGCTTGGAAGAGGAAGTCTGAAAATGCTTTGGACAAAAAAAAATGCCGTGCGCAGCAAATGCGCACGGCATTTTTTTGTCCCTCAGGTCGCTACTACATCTTGCGCCTGCGGTCCCTTCTGTCCCTCGACAATATCAAATTCCACTGACTGCCCCTCTTCCAAGGAACGGTAACCTTCACCGCGGATGGAGCTGTAGTGAACGAACACGTCATCTCCGCTTTCGCGTGCAATAAAGCCAAAGCCCTTTGAACTGTTGAACCACTTAACCGTGCCGGTCTCGCGCTCTGCCATAGGAGATCACCCCCCTTCTGTATTGAATTGAGTTGGAACAGAGCGTTCCAAGCCGACCTCAGGTAGTGATCTTAGTGATCTACTTGCTACTTGGTTTAGAACGACTGCCAACAAACTCATGCAACGACCATCCAGTACAATGCCAGGTAATATAACAAAAAACGTATAGCTGCCACAAGAAATAAACGCGGTGCTTTAAAGCGCTGAAAACGGCGCGAATTTTCCCGTGCGATAACCGCATAGAGCGCCTGTTAATTCCCGGCGCAATCCAAAGCTGTGGGCGGGGAGCCGGTTACTTTTTACTGGCGCTGGTCGAAGAGTTGCAGCCTCATCTCGTTGGGACCTTTGAAAAAGGCCAGGTGAATGCCGTCAACTCCCGCGTCAAAGGGCTCTACATCCAGCCCCACCCCCTTTGCCGCCAGCTCTCCAACGGCCTCATCCATGCCGTCGACCTTGAATGAAATGTGGTGGAAACCCGCTTCCGTACCAACGGTCTTCTGGGGCATCAGTTCCAGAATGAGCTGGCCGGCTTTTAAAAACACGTAGTCTTCATCATCTTCGTTTGGGAAGCGCTTCAGGACTTCGAGACCAAGCGTCTCAGTGTAGAATTTGACCGAAGCTTCGATATCGTCGGTCACCAGAGCTATTTTGTGGATATCGTTGATCATCGCGACTCTCCTGGGTAGAATTTGAAGGGAACTCTGCATTTTCGCCTCATTATACAATATCCACATGATGCCAGCAAGTCCAGATGCCGCAACTTCTACTTGATGAACCGGAAGCAAAAACCCATCTTTTTATAAAAGACGAAAATATTCACGGGAGGTAAGATATGGCAGGACAGAATCTGGCCGGCTTGCTGGATCTGAGCGGCCAAGTTGCCCTGATTACCGGTGCCAGTCGGGGCATCGGCCTGGCTATGGCCGAGATTTTTGCCAGCGCCGGTGCCCATCTAGCGCTGGTGGCCCGTACCCGGGAACCGCTTGAAAAACTGGCTGCGAGCCTGCAAGCCGCGAACTCCGCTAGCCGGGCCCTGGCGCTGGCAGCCGACGTGGCAAACGAGAGCCAGGTCGACCAGGCCCTGCAGCAAACCCTCACAGAATTCGGTCGGGTGGATATCCTGATCAACAACGCCGGCCTGATCAGCCTGGGCAGCGGCCTGCAGATGGAACTGGCCGAATGGGAGCGCATCATCGGCGCCAATCTGACCGGAGCCTTTTTGTGCAGCCGCGCCGTCGTTCCGGTAATGGAGCGCCAGCGCCGCGGCCGCATTATCAATATCGCCTCGGTCGCGGCGCAGACCGGCGGGGTGGCCGGGGGGGCGCACTACACCAGTTCGAAGGGCGGCATGATTTCAATGACCAAGACTTTTGCGCGCGACCTGGCCCCCAGCGGGGTCACGGTCAATGCAATTGCTCCGGGTCAGATCGATGCCGACCCCGATCTGCTCTCGGACGAAGCGCGCGCCCGGGTGCTGGAATTGATCCCGCTGGGACGGCTGGGCGAACCCGAGGAAATCGCCTATGCGGCCCTTTTCCTGGCCTCGCCGATGGGCGCTTATATCACCGGTGCTACTATTGATGTGAATGGCGGTGTATTAAAGCGTTAGGAGAGAGCATGGAGTTGTCCGGCCGCGGCTGGAAAGGGGCTACCAGCGCCAAACCAGCCATGGAGTACGAGATCCGCTACGGCACCGGCTTGCTGCGGCGTCAGAGCAGCGGATGGCCACCCTA
>CAXFTV010000253.1:0-7477 GCA_964005845.1 uncultured bacterium | reverse complement strand
CCTGCCCACGGCTTTCATAAAAACATTTTTCAAGTGGACGCGCCCTATCCAGAAACCCACCAGTACCATGCCCACTAGGGCGCCAGCACCCTGATAGCCCAGAAAGGTGAATTCGGCAGCGCCGTATATTATTTTCTGAGAGGACTTCAGGCCCGTGAGTACAAAAAGAGACTTTTCGAATTTGGAGAGCAGGTGAAAAAAACAAATCCCCAGGGCAATTTGAGTATGTATCAGATATGAAAAACCCAGGGTGGCAAAGTTGATCCCAAGATGCAGATTTTGGATTCCTTCAAGGGCAATATTCCAGGAAATCTGTGGGATGGGAACCGGAGCCTCGTACCGGTTAAGGCCCTTCAAGCTCCCGTAGACCATTGGAATGGCGCATCCGATCCACATAGGATAGCGCTTGAAAAAACCATTGACCAGCTGTTTGGAATCCTCGCCACGTACCATGGCCAGCCCCACCTGGGCGACGGGATAGGCAAGGCGTTCCCGCTCCATCCATTGGCGCCGCAGGATTACCGCGATAGACAACATGGCCATGTAGAGTGCCAGCAAAAAAACACCCCACCAAAAAAGAGGTTCGACCCATTCTCCATATGGAATGCTCTCACCCGCTTTGGCCACGCCCTCGTATAAAGCCTTGTTGCCATTGCCATCGTTTACCAGAATTTCTCGTTTGGGAAAGTGGGGAAACAGCTTTTCTTCCCATTGATTCTCAGGTGAGGCGAAGTAGAAAATGGCGGTGATGATCGGCAGGAGTTGCTCGCCCAGCCCCATGGTGCACAATGCTGACACGATCAGCAACATGGCGTAGACCAGAATCAATTCAGCGCGGTTCAGAGCCAGGCTCTTACCGCGCCAAACCGCGAAAATGTTTGCCGTGAAGGAAATCAGCAGAAAAGTGGAAAAAATAAGTCCGGGCGAATGGATATCTAAGGCGAAAAAAGGCTGGTAGGTGTAGATCCAGGCCGCCGTTGCAAGGCCGGCAAAACCCAGGGCCAAGGTCTTGGTGCGAGCGGCAATCTTGAATAGTAGATTTAAAACCCCAATTAAAACAAGGAAGAGAAAAAGGGCGCCCGGGGTGTTGAAATCATTGGCCATGTACGAGCCTCTAATGACCATATTGCCATAGGGATCGCCGGCGGCCAGAAAAAAGCTAAGGAAACAACCGGTCCAGAAACCTCGCCCACGCAACCTGTGCAGGGTCAGATTTTGCCGCTCGGACTGGTGCCGTTTATCCAGGTACTGCCGGCAATGGGCAGAAATTTCTTTGGGCAAATGCAGGCTTTCGGAATTCGAATGTCGCGGCTTTATTCTACCGTGTGCAGAAATGCATTTCTCAACCGCACCGTATTGGGACCGGGCACTCCCTCGCCAATCACCACGTCATCGATCTGCACCACCCCAATAGCCTCGGCCGATGTACCGGCCAGCAAGACTTCGTCGGCCGCGAAGTAATCCTCCAGGCTACAGAATTCTTCCCGCACCGGCAGCTGTATTCTACGTGCTAAATCCAGCAGGATGCCCCGCGTGATGCTGGGAAGGATATGGGGTCCACTTGGGGTTGCCCACAGGGTGCCGGCGCGGATGCAAAAGGCACTGGTCGAAGATCCTTCGGTAATGCGCCCCTGTTCATCAAACAAAAAAGCTTCGAAGGCACCGGCCTCAATAGCTTGCTGTTTGGCCAGAATATTGGCCAACAGGGATACGCTTTTTATATCGCAGCGTTTCCAGCGCAAATCCGGTTTGCTGATCACTCTGACCCCCTCATCATATCTGGAAGAGGGAAGACGGTGCAACTCCTTAATGGTCATAACCACGGTAGGTTTGATTTCCGGGCCGGGGAATTCGTGGTGTCTGGGTGCAACCCCGCGGGTAATTTGAATATAGACGAGGCTTTCGCTAAAGCCGCTGCGGCAGATTCCCTCGGCAATGAGGCCTTCCAGCCCGTAGTCGCGGATATTCATTTTGATATGCAATTCTCTCAGGCTCCGCTCCAACCGATCCAAGTGTTCACCCAGGGCATAGGGCTCCCCCTTGTAGGTGGCTATAACCTCGTAGACGCCGTCGGCAAACTGAAATCCGCGATCCTCAATTGGTATCACTGCCTTTTCGAGGGCCATGAACTCGCCATTCACGAAAGCGACTTCAGGCATTTTCGGGCTCCAGTCCGGCCAGCGCATGCCACAGGGACCGGTAGTAGTGCATTAATCTGATGGCATCTTCGCTGGCGGGGATTTCGGCCAGGCAAAATCCCTCGTAGCCACTGAGTTGCAACAATTTGAACAATCGCCTCCAGGGATACGAGGACCACAATTCGTTGATGTGGACCAGGCGAATTTTTTCTTTCAGCAGTTCAAAGTTTGAATCAATTGAATCATCCTCAATATCATCCATATTGGAGTTCCAGCATGCAAAGACGTTGTCGTGATCGGCATAGTCCAGTATTTTTCGAATATTGGCAGGTTGGCAGGTCACCCGGCCGTGGACCTCAAGGCGGACCTCAACCCCTTGCGCGCTGCCAAATTCACCGCACTCGCGCAGGGCCAGGCCGATTTGTTCCAGGGTTTTTTCTATTTCCACCCCTTCATCTACATGCACCTTGTTTGGCCTCACCTTCACCCCGCCCACGCCCAAATCGCTTGCCAGCTGAATATATTCTTTGGTGCCCTCAATATTTTGCCGCACCTCCCCCTGATCGACGGCATCGTATTCGAAGGCGCTACCCAACCCGACTAACTCGACCTTTGAAGCAGCAAAAAGCTCCTTGATTTCTGCCCGTTTTTGGGGCTTTAAATCGACCTCGACCCGGTGGGCGTGCGTCGTGCGCAGTTCGACTCCACTAAAACCCGTTTCCTCGCAATTGGCAATGATGGTCCCAAGGTCCCAATCCTTGGCTAGATTATAGGTCACTAACCCCAGTTTCATACTCTCCCCTTTCTCAGTTTGTCCCGGACGCGCCATCGAAGACTTCGCGCTGAAAAATTTCTCTCTGCAACTTCAGATATCCCTCGCGACTCATGCTGGGTTTGTCGGCGTCGATAATTTGCCGTGCAGTTGCAGCATCACCGGCGAGCAGATCTATCGCCATCATAGCCAGAGTTTTGGCCGGCGCCAAATAGCCTGCGGATGCATCGGCAATACGCCAATCAGGTCCGTGGATGGTGCCGGAGGCCCCGCCCATGGCCGGATGCAAAACCGGCATAATTTGACTCAGATCGCCGGCATCTGTCGAGCCCCCTGAGTGCGGGTAGTTAGAAAAGGTATCGGGACCAAAAATACTGCCGGCATTGGAGCGGAAGAGCTCGGCCAGATCCTTGTTATTTCTCAATGACAAATAACCCGGCACCGTTTCTATTTTGACCTCGCAACCCAGGGCCATCGCCGCGCCCCGCAAGGCCCGGTCAACTTTTCGAGCGCCATCCAGCATGGCCTCCTGCGTCCGAGCTCGCACATAGGTTTCCATGCGCACTTCGGCCGGCACGATATTCACTAGATCGCCCCCCTTGGTGATGATGGGATGCACCCGGACGCAATCCTGATCGCGAAAGGTCTCGCGCTGGGCATTGATGGCACTCAGAGCCAGGTTGGCGGCGTTCAGCGCGTTTATTCCCTTTTCGGGTGCTACTCCGGCGTGGGCGGCTCGACCGCTAAAACAGATGTTTTTTGCCAGAAAACAATTGGACGATGCCGCCACCCCTATAGCGCCCTCCATTTTTGTATCGGCATTGTTGGTGTGAATCATAATTGCCATATCGATATCGTCAAAGTGCCCCAGACTCACCAACTCGGGTTTGCCCGCCAGAAAGGTGGTTTTCCCCTCCTTGACCAGACCCAGGCGGTAGTCGATCTCGACGAATTCCTCGGCGGGCACCGCAAGAAAGACAATGTTGCCCGCCAGATGTTTGGCAACGGCTATATCCGCCAACCCGAGAGCAGCCCCCATCAGGCCGGCGATCTGGGCATTGTGACCGCAGGCGTGAGCTGCTCCAGTAGTTGGATTAGCACGGCCGTGGTCGGGAACGATTAGAGCGTCCAACTCGCCCATTAAAGCTACTGTCGGCCCCGGCCTGGCCCCTCTTAAAACCGCCTTCACCCCGGTCAGGGCGAGGCCCTCCTCGTAGGCGAGCCCTGCTTGCCCCAGGATATTTTTGACTCTTTCTGCCGTGCGCTCTTCTTTAAAACCCAGTTCTGGATCGTCCATTATGCCTTCGCCCAGATCGACGATTTGTCGCTGGTGTCGATCGATGGCTTCACAGACCTGGTTTTTTAAATCTATCTTATTGGCCATGGCCCTCCAAATAAAGGTTTTTTCTTCTGTAAGCGCATATTATAGTTGAATTTGGACCTTATGTCAAGAAACTGGATTTCATTGCTTTAAGCCCCTTTTAGTCGAGTTTCAAACACCAGCGAATGGCATTGCTCAGAAGTCGTTTTGTCATGCTATGGGCAAAACTTTCAGGCGTGTGCCCCAAAGAAAGGTAGACCATTCGCCCCCTGCCGCTTTCGCGCCACCAACCCCCGCTGGCCTCCTCGCCATCGGCCGAAACAGTGCGAATCAGTTCGTGCCTGGGTCCCAGATAGTACTTTACCATGTGCTGTTCGTCGTAAATCTCATAGTTTTGAACTCCAGCGGTGATAGGATGATCGGCATCGACGACTTTTACAGAAAAAGTGGCTGGTGCGGGATGGCCTCCATAATCACCTCCAAATAGTTCGTAGTAGAGGCCCCCGGCAGGATAGTAGCCCTGAGCATTGTGCAAGGGCAAAAACGCCCCTCCGGCCTGGACAAAATCCCAAATGGCCTGTTGTTGATCGGCGCTCATCCACTTGATGTGCTGCCGCTCGAAACCGTTGGGCCAATTCATGCCGTCACGCAGTATCACCAGAAGCTTCTTTGTCGCTAGGGTTTCTGCGCTGAGAGCAGTCCAATCCTCAGTATATTCGACCTCAAAACCCAAATTTTCAAGAACCGCCCCCACCCCTGAAAAAGCTACTTCAGACGGATGGTAGCGATCTCCCCCAAGAAAAAAGACCTCTTTACCCATTAGCCCATTCTCCTTTGTGTTTTTCGCTGAGCTCGATTTGCTTTTCAACCAGTCAATAAAACCCCGATATCTTCGCCGCGCCGAAAACTCAGGGCATCCACGATCATGCGCACAATATCGCAAGAAGGTTGGAAGCCCAGCGCGGTCTGTGCCTTGGAAAGATCGAATTCGTAGAAGGTTGGAGTTCCACTGACCTGGATATCAACTAAGGGGAGATCGAGAATCTCAGCAAGCCGGTAAACTGCCTCATCCCAGGTAAAAGGACGCGGACCGGCCAGTTGAAAAGTTTCGCCCAAAGCCCGTTCCCTACCCAGGGCACAGAGACATCCATGGACGATATCCCGCACGTCGGCGATATGCTTTTTGAAATACCGCCCCTTGGAATCGCGTAGCAAGACCAGCTGTTCTTCTCCCTTCCACAGAGGTTCCAGCTCCCCGTAGGTAGTGCGTAGTTTGCTCAGATAAAATTGGGAAAAGTCCAGAATTTCACCGGCACCGCAAACCATGGCAAAGCGCAGGATGGTGATCGGCAGCCCATATCCCCGCCAATAGCTATTGCACATTTCCTCGCCCATTGACTTGGAAAGCGCGTACCAGCCCTGGGGGCTTCTGGGCATTGCCTCTGTAATGGGATCTTGCATACCCTGCGGCGGGTATTTTTCAAACAAGGCGTCCGTGCTGGCAAACAATAACTGCTTAATTTCGCCATTGCTACGGGCGGCTTCCAGTACATTGAAAGTACCCCGGACATTGATTTCAAAAAATTCTTCGTCCGTAAAGGGCCCTCCCCCCTGAAAAGCACCCCCCAGATGAAAAACTACCTCCATACCCTCCACAGCTTGCTCGACATCCCCTGCTTCGGTAAGGCTACCCCGCTGCAATTCAACTTTTAGGTCACGAAGTTTTTCTATTCTGGAATCGCGCGGCCAGACCAAACCCCTCACTCTGTGTCCCCGCCGAGTCAATGCGGCGGCCAGATTGGCCCCAATCCGCCCCGTTATACCGGTAATTAATATATCCATAATATCATTGTTTCCCTCTTCCGCCAACGCTATGGCGCCAGCACATGTCGGAGTAGTAGCAGGTGGTAGAATTTTGCGCGCCCACTTTGCCCAGAGACCTCGGGAAGCTCACCTCGCCTCCTCAATGCCACAACAAAGCCAGCACCCCACCAAAGCAAACCAGAGCAATAGTCAAGATGCGGAAATGCACCTGGGACACCCGCGGTTTGAGGACCAGACCAAGCAGATATCCAAGTGACAAACCGGGCAGAGCCGAGACTCCCAAGATTAAAGTTTCGCGGCTCAAGATCCCGACATTGCCGAACAGGATTACAATTGACGTGTGCAACAGGGTAAAATACCCAATCATATCGGCGCGGAATTTCCTGTAATCCCAACCTTGTTTTAACCCCAATAAAACAATTGGAGGACCCGACATCCCGCTTGCACCTCCCAGAATTCCACTCAGAAAACCAGCCAAAGAGCCGACCAGACCTTCGCGCTGGAAAGGTTTACTGGGTTTGAGCCAGAGGCTCACTGCGCCCACGAGCGTAAAGCCCGCAATCACCTGTTTCATGATGCTCTCCGGGTAATTAGCCAGACCGTAAACTCCAATGGCACATCCTCCCAGCGCGCCGGCCAACCAGCCCCCAATCCGCCCTGGCGACATGTCCCTATAAGCTTCCCAGGTCAGCATTGCCGACAGGGGCAGCGAACTGAAGAGCACTAGGGGGACTGCTATCTTTGGCGGGAGAAATAAAACCAGAAACGGGGTGCCCACGAGGGCGTAGCCAAAACCAGTAAGCGATGTCAAACAGGATGCAATACCGACAATCGCGTTAATCAGCAGGATAGTCTGGTAATCCATTCAACAGACCAAACTACTAAAATGGCGACGTATTAGAATGGCGACACCAAAGGCGGCCATTTTTTTTGCTTTAGCAATCAAATTTCAGGAGAAAACCTGTCTCCACGAATCGCGCTGGTTAGGACGAGTGATTTGCGCCAACTGCCCGTGTCATTAGCAGTCGCGCAATTTTGCCTATGGTTGGCAAATTCACTGAACCATATATCCAACGACCAGATCAACCGCTTTGTCTTCGTCCATCTTGGCGGTATTTATGGTCAGGTGGTAAAGCAGGGGATCTTCCCACACTGCATTGTAATAATTGCGCAGATAAAGCTCGCGCCAGCGATCGTGCTTATCAACTAATTCCCGCGCACTGTCGAGTTCCATGGCTTTTGTCTGCATGAGACGCTGGCAACGCTCTTCGAAAGGAGCCACAATTTTGAGGTGGAAGGCCTCCGGGTGGCTACCGAGAATGACCTGGCTTGCACGGCCGACGATAACGGCATTGCCAAGCTGACCAAATTCCTGTATGACCGTGGTGATCAGCAACTGGTAGGTGCCGCGATCGAGATAGG
>CAXFTV010000252.1:0-4119 GCA_964005845.1 uncultured bacterium | reverse complement strand
GCTCTTCGGCCATGAGAAGAATGCCACAAACGGTACCTAGATAACCATAGAATGGCAGGCGAACGAGATTCCGCCGCGCCCCCAGCAGCGCATTTCCCAGCACCCCTATGAGTTCATCCACCACGGCTTCATCCCGGCTCTTGAGATCGAGATAGCGCCCTTGCTCGCGTTCCATATTCCCGTAGGCTTCAAGGCGCCGCCGCCCCAGCGTATTCCTGCCGGGTCCCCGCTTATTTTTCCATGCCTGTTCCTCGCGCATGAGATTCAGGGCAGTGGTTACCAGGACCAACAGATGCCCCCCGCTTGCGGCTGCGACCAAAATGTAGGAAAAGCGCCCAATCCACTCGATCAGAGTGGCCTGCTTATTCAGCGAAAGGTAATAAAAAACCACCCCGCCAATCGCCAGTCCCATTGCCGCCCCAATGCCCCCGGCAATATGTTGTAGATAAGGTGTGCTAATAGCATATTGCCGTTCCTGCAAACGCATCTGCCGACCACGGTAGAGCAGAACCAGGCTGCCGCTCCCCCCGCAGGCCACGACCAGGAGAATGCCCCCCACAACCACTAACCAGTTCAATTTTTCCACACCTTTCCATTAAACAGCCGCCACCACTGGCGCCCGGAAATTCCCACGTAGAATGCCAATCCCAAGACCCCACCCCAGAGCCCCCAAGCCACGCTCCGGTGTTTAAGCAGCCCGCGCTGCAACCCGGCGGCGCGGACCATACTTCCTTCAGCCGCCTCCCCCAGCCCCCTTTCGGGCGGCGGCTGATAATTGGCGCGGCGATCCTCTTCAGTGCTCTCGCCACTTTCAAAACGTTTGGCTGGAGTGGCTGAATTGACCCCTTTTAGACTCCGAGGTGGGCCAAAAACCAGCTCTTTGTGGGCGCTGGGCAGACTGCTTGCCCATTTGTGGAGTCGGGCTGCAACCTCTATGCTTTGCTCTTCTCCCAGAGGGGCGGCCTTGCCTAGAGTAAAAGCCAGCCTGCTGGTGGCATATCCCTTGAAACGATCCTCAAAACCCATGCCTGGATGCCCTTTTTCGAGCGCCAACGCCAGGGCTTCAAGCCGCTTCTGCAATTGTACCAGACGCCCAGTAATTTCGTGAACGCGCATGGGTTTTTCCCGTATTTCCAACGCCGCATTGTCCACCGGGCGGCCCCGTGCCGCCCGCCGCAGGGCACTGCCGGAAAAATCGGCTTCCAGCCAGATTTCACCGAAGAGATGTGGCCCCCAAATTACCTGGGCTCCCGGTATATCCGGCTGCGGGTGAGTATAGAAAATCTCCTGGGCAGGCCTTTCCCCGGCGCGCCAAAATCTTTCGCTGGAAACCAGTACCTGGCGCAAGCGCCCCGCCGGATCCCGCAGGTAGAGCCCGGCCATAAAACCGCTCTCGACCCGGTCGGTATCCCAACAATGCGCCCGCAGCACATTGTGCTGGCGGAGATAGAGCGAGGGGATTTCGATTTGGGTCGGCGTCAAGCGGGTGCTGCCGATTGGGAAACCATTGATAAAAACTTCAGCCTCGTCGTCGGCCCAGAAAATCAACAATAGATCCATGTCCCGGGGTAAAATCGCGGCCGAACTCTTGGTGCGGCTCAGGCGCTCCAGTTGCGCGGGCCCAAATTGCCGCACCAACGTATCGATGCTGGCCAAAACCAGGTTGTAGTCCCGCCGCAGTGCCAGCTTTTCGCCCTGTGCCAGCACCTCCGGGGGGCCACCTGCGAAGATCGCCGTCCACAGCAGCCAGATTTTTGCTACTGCACCCATTGCTTTTCGCAACCCCCCCTTCGACCCAGCGCCGCCGCGGAGGTTCATTCCACGCCCTCTTTCTGCCTTTTCTCGCGCTCAAATATGGCTAGCTTCTGGCGCATGGTTTGCCCCAGCTTTTCCAGTGTTTCGACTTGCTCCCGCAGTTCGAGTTCCCGCTGGTAATCTCTCGCCTCGACGGCTTCCAGCTGCAGGCGTTTAATACCCCGTTCGAGCGCTTTAATGGCTTCAGTTGCACCCTCCGGTTTTTTTAGTTTCAGATAACTATCAAAGAGCTTCTGATACTCGTCCGCACCGACCATATACTGGTAAAAATCCACCCGCAGTTGGAGCAAACGGGTAGCTTCTGCCAGCTTGCTTAGTTCTTCCCCAAGTTCTTCCTTTTTCTCGGCGGGGCCCCTTGCCGCGGACAAAGCTAGGCCCGGCGAGCCCAATTCAGTCCTGAGATTGGCTCCCAGTTTCCGCCATTTTCCGGCCTGTTCAAGGTAGGACTTGCGGTCGTTCCCAGAAGCCATGCCGGCGCGCTCGATCATGTTGCTGGCCTTGGTTTCAACGGCGGTTATCAACATGGTGGCCGCCGCTTTATCCTCAAGAAACTGATAGAGCCGGAAAAGGGTGAAATAATCCTCCGGACTGCGAGAATAAAAATCAATCTGCAACTGCAAATTATTGGCGCGCTTGCGGATTTCCCGGTTCAAGCCTCTTTCTAGAGGCAGCCACAAGCCCTCCTCTAAATCGGGCATGACCTGGGCGGCCTGCCTGAGCACGGCCAAGGCTATATCAGGTTCCTTTTTATAGAAATAGGCCCGAGATAGATATACCCAGATTTCGCTTTTGAGGGGATATACTTGGGTAGCTTTCTCAAACTGCTGGGCGGCCTCATCGTACTTTCCGGTAAAATAACTCAAGCGGCGATCCACCCCAAAGGTAAGCCCCACCCCGGTCTCGACATAGTCATTCTCGTGAAACAACTCGGAATCGGGAATCCGCAGCTTTTCATTGAGATAGTCGAAAGTGCGCTGGGACTGCCAGGATACAGACGCCGTTAGCCCAATGGTCAGCAAGACCATGAGCAACTGGAATGTCCAGTGTCGTCCCCTGCCGCAATTTCGCTCATTCATACTGGACTCCGAGAGGCGGTCCGGCACTATCTAAATCTGCGATTTGGACTGTCCACCATCCACATTGATACAAGCCCCCGTAACCCAGCTGGCGCGCTCTGAGGCCAGAAAAGTCACCACGTCGGCCACTTCCTCGGGTTTGCCAAAGCGGTCAAAGGGCAAATTTGCCTCTATGAAAGCATTGATCTTGTCGGGGTCTTCTTTGAGGCGACGCTCCCAACTGCCACCTGGGAAAATAATCGATCCAGGCGCCACGGTATTCACCCGAATATTCACTGCCGCAGCTTCCTGGGCCAAATTCGAGGTCATGCTGATCATCGCCGCCTTGGCGGCATTATAAGATATGGGGCCGCCTATTTCGCGGCCGAAGATTGAGGAGATATTAATTATATTTCCCCCTCCTCGCTCCTCCATTAGAGGCATCGCCGCACGACTGACCCGAACGGCGGAAAAAAAACTTAAATTAAACACGTGGAGCCATTCTTCATCGCTAATCTCCACAAAGGGGGTCCATACCGACCCACCTACGTTGTTTATCAGAATATCTAGACCGCCAAACCGTTCCCGCGTTTTTTCCACCAATAATTGCGCCGCGTCCGGCTGGGTTGCATCTGCGACCAGAGCTTCGACCCCATGCCCACTGGCTGCTATCTCCGCCGCCGCCGCTTCGAGTTCATCGTCGGTGCGAGCGCATATGCACAAATCGGCCCCCTCTGCAGCCAGAGCCAGGGCGATGCGATTGCCAATCCCCCGGCTGGCCCCGGTGACCAGAGCTATTTTGCCATTTAGTCCTAGATCCATTGAAAAAAATCTCCTTTATTTTATCTCGAGCGATGAAAAATTAATTTAATATTCATAGAAATCAGCTACTTATCCCTTAAGATTCCGGCAGACTTCCCACGAACTGGATCAGAAATAAGTATAGAGAACGACCGGATAGACCAGACACAAAAGCAGCAGAACGATGCCCTTCGACTTGTCGGGCGGTAACCTGCACGCATAAATGCCAGCATGGCAAAAACGATGATCAGCATGGATGGAAACATGAAGTTTATTACTTTGATACCGACATTAAGGGGGTTGACCATGGCGGAAGCACCTGCAATCCAGCAGATGTTTAATATGTCCGCCCCCAGTATATTGCCGGCAGCTAAACCACCCTCCCCCCTGTGTGCGGCGATGATGCAAGTTGCGATCTCGGGAATAGCTGTTCCCTGCGCCACCACCG
>CAXFTV010000251.1:0-5907 GCA_964005845.1 uncultured bacterium | reverse complement strand
GCGAGGGGCCGCAAACCGCCCCCTGGGTAAAGGCGTGCGAAAAGGCGATGCCCCGGCGCGCGAGCCGGTCCAGGTTGGGCGTGACCATGTGTTCGAAGCCCAGAAAGCGCAGGGTATCCCAGCGCTGCTGGTCGGTCATCATCAAGACGATATTGGGTCGGTCCATTTTTCCCCCTTCCAGCGGGGGACCGCGCTGTTCCGCCTAGTAGCCCCGCTGGCGAAAAAACCCGCTCAGCGTCGCATTGTAATCGCCGCCGCCCACCCGGTAAACGCCCATCCAGAAATAGGGTACGGCGCCGCGCCGGCACATCTCGTCGGTAAACTGCGCCGTCAGCACCTGTAGGATGATATTGTTGAGAATTCCGGTGGCCGGGCATATCTTCTCGTCCCTGCCCTCCACCTCGACAACGCCGGCCGCTTCGGCGCAGCGGTTGCTGAAGTAGAGGTCGCAACCCTGCTGCAAAGCGGGGCTGTTTTCCGGACCGATGCCGATGATATAATTGCCGTTGGCGCGCGCCTGTGCGGCCCATTCCAGTTCCTGCGGATCGTCGGGGCTGACCGCGGCAATGACAAAAGTGTCCTGGTCGCCGCCCTCTTCGGCGGGGCGCATCTCGAAGGCATTGGTCAGCATCAATCCCGATGCCACGGAGTTTGCATCGCCCTGGACGCCCGGATTGCGGCTGCGGACAAAAAAGCGGCCACCGCCGATGATGCGCTTGGCCACCACTGCGGCGGTGGTGCCGATGGCGGCGAAATCTTCCTGGTGTATGGCATCGAGCCGTTTGAATAAAACCTCCAGGTACTCGCGTCCACCGGCGCCGCTGGGCACCGCATCGCTGGCCAGTGCGCGGGCCACTTCGACGGTGAGCATCCAGTGGATGGCGCAGGTCAGATTGGACGAAACCGGGAAGGCCGGCAGTTCCGGCATCTGGGGGATATGGACGATGCCCTGCTCCCAGGGGATGTAGGTCTCGACCACCTCCGAAGACACGTCTTCCAGCACCCATCCATTCGGGTTTGGATGGATCTTGTCCGGTGGCGTGCGGCTGTTGTTGACGTAGGCCGTGGGCAAACCGACGACATAGACCCCCGCATCCCGAGCCTGGCGCACGGAGTCGTTCACGGAGTTGGTTATGAGGACATCGCCCGCTTCGAGCGCTGCGTAATCCTCGGGCGAGCAGTTGTGCCCGCAGCAGTGGATCTGGGCCGGATTGCCCTCGCGCTCGTCCTCCATTTCCGTGGGCGGCATATGGCCGATGGCCGCATCGGTATAAACTTTTTTACCGGCGCGCAGGGCAGCGGCCGCTTTTTGCGCCACCCCGGCGATTATTTCCGCATCGTCGTATACTTTGCTCAATAAGCTGGTGACGCCCTGGTAGTACTCCTCGCCAAAGGGCAGCGTGTGGCCCCAGGTATGCTCCGGGTTTTGTGCCATGTTCATTGTCCTTTATTTGTGAAAAGGTTAGAATTTGTCGTCCCCTGGCTGCACCGCTCGCCTCAGCCCCGGGCACCGGCCGTTCTGAAAATACTTAATAACACTTCGTGCAGGCAAGTTTTAGCTATCCCGAGAAGGCCGCTGGGAGCTTGCCAAAAGGCGCGCTGTACCCTAGCGATTAAAAACGGCGGCGGCGCTATCGCCCTGGATTGCTGTGGCGCGGTGGCCAAAAATTGCCTGCCAACGCGTCCGCTGGTTGGCGCGCGCTGGCCGCGGCGGGAATTGTGCGACGGCTACAGAGGGGGGCAGTCAAGCGAAGTGAGGTGGATTTTTTTGCCCTGGGGCGCCCGGGTCCCAACGCGAGTCCACGGCATCTTTGACCCGTAAAGTGACGACACCCGATTGGAGTTTGGCAAGCCATGACAACGATGAACAGCACCTCGGGCCAGCTATGGGCCGGCGTTGCAAAAGTGGATATAACCGCTCCTGCGGCAGCGGCAAGCGATGATCCGCTAGGCGCCCGCATCGACCCAAGCACGAACGACGACCGCTTATACGCCAAAGCCCTGGTCTTGAAGTCCGTGACGGTGACGGTGGTCATCGTCACTCTGGATGCGGTGGCAATAGCCGAAATCGGCACCATCGGAAACGATTATCTGGCCCTCGTCCGCGGCCGGCTGCACGAAAATCTGGGCCTCGATCCGCAGAATGTCCTGATCAATGTCAGCCACTGTCACGGCAGCGTCTGCGAAGATATCGAAGCGCGGACGGTCCGGGCGGTAGAGGAAGCGTGGCAGAATTTGGTTCCGGTAAGCGTCGGCGTCGGCCGCGGCCACGAGGACCGAATCATGGAAAATCGTCGCCTCAAGCTCAAAAACGGCAGGGAAGCCGACGTCCGCCGCGCCTATGCACTGGCCCCCGACGAGCAAGTTGCCGCCATTGGACCGGTCGATCCGCAGATAGGCATTTTGCGTCTGGACCGAGAAGACGGTCGGACGCTGGCGGTCGTCTTCAACTTTGCATGCCATCCGATTCAGGGGGTGCCCAGCGGCGGCAATAGCGCGGATCTCAGCGGCTTTGCCTCCAGAGTTATCGAAGACCATTCGAGCCCTGGTACCGTCGCCTTTTTCCTGCAGGGCTGTGGCGCGGATATAAATCCGGTGCTGTACAAGGACGTCGACCACCCTGCGGATGCGGAACCTCTGGGGAATTTGCTCGGGCTCAGTACCCTGCGGGCCTTGAGAACGATAGAAACCACAGCGACCGGGCCGTTGAAATTAATCAACGAGACGCTGGCATTGCCCAGGGCCGATCTGGCGCCCCACATCAACGCCCTGGAGGCCGAACAAAGGCGCTTGCTGCAGTCCCTGCAGGGGACCAGTTTGAACTTGAAAACCTTTATTCCGCTGCTGGTGAAATACCGGCTCGGCGGCGATTTCCCATCCTATGCTTCGCATCGCTATTTGCACGAGCAGAGCCTGGGTCGGGACGGACTGAGCAAACTGGATGCTGCAAACAGGAAGAATATAGATCAGTACACCGCCAATATTTACATCATGGAAGAGCTGACCCGAATCCAGACAAACCTGACTCTAGTGAAAAAAAATCAGGCTCTTAACCTGGCCGCCGGGACAACGACCATCGCCGTTGAAGTCCTGGGTTTGCGCCTCGGGGATTTTGTCCTGATTACCTTCCCCGGCGAATTGCCGGTGCAGATCGGTCTGGATATCAAGCGGCGTTCCCCCCACCCCTTCACTTTTGTTGCGGGAGTCACCAACGGGTATATCTACTACACCCCGACGGTGCAGCAGCTGGAGAATCTGGGCGGTGCCCAGGAGGACAGCGATTGCCTGCTGGCGCCGGAATGGCAATCCATCTTTAGAGCGAAGGTCGCGGCAATACTGCGGCGTTTATAGCTACCAGGGCGCGACCCGGATGCCATGGCGTGCCGGTGCGGCGAAATGCCGACCGGTGTGCTGCGACGGGCCGCTCAGGAAGCCTGGGGGTCGGAAATGCGGCCCTCCTGAAAGTCGGCTTCGAGCCAGGGGTCCCGGGTGGCGTGGCGGAAGTCGAGGAGCTTTTGTCGCATTTGCGTCGCGACCGCCCGCAGGGCGGGGTCGCCGATGCGATTGGTGGTTTCCATCGGATCCTCTTCCAGGTCGAAAAGCTCTTCGGCTTGGCGCGTGAGCTGGTGCGAGATTTGGCGCTGTCCGACGCGCTCGATGCCGCTTTTGCGCACGGCGGTCCAGGAGCGGGAGCGAAAAAGATCGCCGGGAATGGGCGGGGTGAGGTCGGCGGCGATATTGCGCACGAATTTGTAGCGCCGGCCGCGCAGGACGCGGTAGGGATTGTAATCCATGACTTCGTGGAAGCAGTGGGAGTAGTAGGTCTCGTCCCAACCTTCGACTTGCGGATCCCCGAGGATGGGCAGCAGCGAGCGCGCCGGCAAGTCGTCGGGGGCGGCAACGCCGCACCAATCGTGCAGGGTGGGCCGGATATTGGTCCAGTTGATGAGGGCCTGGTGGTGAATGCCGCGCTTTTCGAGGCCGGGTGCGCGCACGATGAAGGGACAGTGGTGTCCGCTTTCGAAAAAAGAGCCCTTGGCGCCGGGAAAGGGCATGCCGTGGTCGGTGGTGACGATCACCAGGGTTTCGTCGGCGCGCCCCGACTCCTCCAGCACGTCCAGCAGCAGGCCGATGCCGTGGTCGAAGCGGGAGACGGCCTGGTAGTATTGGGCCAGATCCTGGCGCACTGCGGCCAGGTCGGGAAGAAAGTCGGGGACGATGACATCCGCGGGCGCGTACTCGATTTCCGGGACGCCGGGCCATTCGCCCTCGTTGGCAAAACCCTGACCGGCGCGGTGGGGATCGGAAAAACCCACGTGCAAATAGAAGGGCCGGTCCGCGTTTTCCGCTAGAAAAGCACGGGCGCTGGCAGCCAGGTCGGCGGGACTGCGCGGGTTGACTTGGGGCTCGTGCTCGAAGGGGTAGACGCTTTCCGGCTCGACGTGTTTTTTGCCGATGCAGGCGGTGGCAAAGCCGGCCTGGCGCAGACTCGAGGGGGTGGAGCTCATGTGTTTGTGGGTGGAAAAGCCATGGATGCCGTGGCAGTGGCCGTACTGGCCATGGGTGTGGCTGTGCTGGCCGGTGAGAATGCAGGCGCGGCTGACGGCGCAGGAGGGGCTGGTGCAGAAGGCCCAGTCGAAGACGACGCCCTGCCGGGCAAAGGCGTCGATGTGCGGGGTCTGGATGGCGGCATTGCCGTAGCAGGCGGCCAGGCGCGCCCAGTCGTCGGCGATGAGGAAGAGGACGTTGCGGTGTGCGGTCATGGATGGCCTCCGGGCGCAGGGCGGATTTTAACAGGCTTTCTGGAACAGCTGTCTCAATACCCACCTGATATTATATTTTTCCACCTAAGGACGCAATCTTTCATACCCGGACAGGGGCCATAAGGGCAAAACCGGCTGCCGGGTAGAACGCACGACCGAAAAACGACGCCATTGTCCGTTATCCAGCTAGTGAGAAGGATTGGATGGGGCGGATTTCAGGCCTTTTTCGCGTTCTGGGAGGCCCGCTGCCGCACCCCGTGTTGGAGCTCTTTTTTGCGCACTCGCAGCGCTCCGGGCGCGACCTCGAGCAACTCGTCGGCGCCCAGATATTCAATGGCGTCGTCCAGCGACAGCAGGCGCGGCGGCGACAGCGCGTCGAGGATGGCTCTGGGGGTGGTGCGGTGGCCGGTCATGTGCTTGGTGCGGCAGACATTGATCACCAGGTCTTCGTTGCGAATGTGCTGTCCCACGACCTGGCCGGCGTAGACCTGCTCGCCGGGCTGGACGAAAAAGGTACCGCGTTGCTGCAGGTGCTGCAGGGCATAGGCGCTGGCCACGCCCGTCTCGTGCGAAACCAGCGAGCCGTGTTCCTGGGTCTCGATTTCCCCGCCCAGAGGCTCGTTGCTTTCGAAGAGAGTATTGAAGGTGCCGGTGCCGCGGGTGACGTTGAGGAAGGGCTGGCGAAAGCCCAGCACCCCGCGCGTCGGCACCAGGAACTCGGTGTACACGGTGCCGTCCTCGCCGTGGCGGATGTCCTGCAGCCGGCCGCGGCGCTTGCCCAGCATCTCGCTCACCGGGCCCAGGTACTGGTCGAGTACTTCGATGAAAACGCGTTCGATAGGCTCCAGCAGTCCCCGTGCGCCCTGGCGCAAGATGACCTCGGGTTTGCCAACGGCAAATTCATAACTTTCGCGGCGCATGGTTTCGATCAGAATCGCCAGGTGCAACTCGCCCCGTCCCGAGACGACAAAGGCGCCAGGGTGCGCCGTTTCCGCTACCTGCAGCGCCACATTGCTTTCGAGTTCGTCGAGCAGTCGCTTGTGGAGCTCGCGGCTGGTGACAAAGCGGCCCTCGCGTCCGACAAAGGGGCTGTCGTTGACCTTGAACAACATGCGCACCGTCGGGTCCTCCACGGTGATCGGCG
>CAXFTV010000250.1:0-6250 GCA_964005845.1 uncultured bacterium | reverse complement strand
TGCTGAAGATCCCGGGGCTCGGCCCCAAGAAAATCCGCACCATTCACACCAAACTCGGACTGGAAAACCTACAAGATCTGGAAAGGGCCTGTGCGGAGAATCTGTTGAGCGATCTGAGCGGCTTTGGCAAAAAAACCCAGGAGAACATTATCAAGGGGATCGAGCACCTGCGGCACTATCAGGAGCGCTGGCGCGCCGATGAAGCACTGCAAGATGCGCGCGCCCTGCGCGATGCTCTGGCGCAAAACCCGCACACCATCCGGGTGGAAATCGCCGGCAGCCTGCGGCGCTATAAAGAGACCGTCAAAGACATAGACCTGGTAATCAGCACCGCGCGGCCCGAAGCAGTTGCGCAAACTTTTATCGACCACCCGAGCGTGGCCCAAGTCGTGGCCCGGGGGCAAACCAAAACCACGGTCCTGCTCGCCAGTGGGATCCAGGCCGATCTGCGCCTGGTTGCCGACGCCCACTTCCCCTGCATTTTGCACCACTTTACCGGCAGCAAAGAGCACAATATCGCGCTGCGAGCCCGGGCCCAGAGCATGGGTCTCAGGCTCAACGAATACGGTCTTTTGCGCGCTTCGGAAGAGCTCCAATGCAAGGATGAAGCCGCGCTCTTCGCCCACCTGGACCTCAGCTATATCCCGCCGGAAATGCGCGAGGGCCTGGGCGAGGTCGAGGCCGCTGCCGCGGGCACTCTCCCCGAGTTGGTGGACGCAGCCGATATCCGGGGCATGCTGCACCTCCACTCGACTTACAGCGACGGGCGCGATTCCATCGAAAGCATGGCTCTCGCCGTACGCCAGCGCGGCTATGCCTATATGGGGATCAGCGACCACAGTCGTTCGGCCGCCTATGCCGGTGGCCTGAGGGAAGATGACATCCTGCGCCAGCACGACGAAATCGACGCCCTCAACGACGAGCTCGAGGGGATCCACATCTTCAAAGGCATCGAGTCGGACATCCTGCCCGACGGCGCCCTCGACTACGAGGATGCCCTGCTAGAACGCTTCGATTTCATCGTCGCCTCGGTACACTCGCGCTTCAATATGAGCGAAAGGGAAATGACTCGACGCCTGGTCCGCGCCATCGAACACCCCAGCAGCACCATTTTGGGGCACCTGAGCGGCCGCCTCCTGCTCGAACGGGAAGGATATCCCGTAGATATCGACGCTTTGACCGAAGCGGCCGCCGCCCACGATGTCGCCATCGAAATCAACGCCAATCCCCACCGCCTCGACATCGACTGGCGCCACCTGCGCAGCGCCCGGGACCGGGGGGTAAAAATTGCCCTGAATACCGACGCCCACCGGATCGAAGGCCTGGACCACCTCCACTTCGGCATTGGTGCCGCCCGCAAGGGCTGGCTGCGCCGCGAGGATATTATAAACACGCTGGACACCGGGGCCATCGCCGCCTATTTCGCCAAACTATAATGCCCGCAGCACCCTATATAATTGGTCTGGCCGGCCCTTCCTGTTCGGGCAAATCAAGCCTCGCTCATTGCCTGGCTGGCATGCTGCCGGGGCCGACCGCGGTCCTGCCCCTGGATGCCTACTACCAGGACCTGACCGCAATCCCTGCGCACGCGAGGCAGGATTTCAACTTCGACCACCCCGCAGCGCTGGACTACGACCTCCTGCTGGACAACCTCGAAGGCCTGTCCCGAGGCCAGACAGTAGAAAAACCGGTTTACCTCTTCCCGGCGCACGTCCGCGCCCCACGAGGTGAACAAATCCACCCGGGTGCCAACCTCATAATAGAAGGGCTTTTCGCCCTCTATTGGAAAAAAATTCGCACCCTGCTCAACGCACCGATCTACGTGGACGCTGCAGATTCACTCTGCCTGCAACGCCGCCTGCAACGCGATACCAGGGAGCGCGGACGGACGCCCGAGTCGGTCCTGGCCCAGTATGAGCAGACAGTGCGACCCATGGGTGCAAAGTACATCGTGCCAACGCGAAAATTCGCCGCTCTGGTAGCCGACGGCGAAGCACCGCTGGCGCAAACGGCCGCGACAATTCTCAGCCACATAGAATTAGATAGAGAATAGGCCTGGGCCGCGAAGGCCCTGCGGGGACCACCAGGCCAAACCCGGGCCACGGCCGAGGCGGAGTTTTCAGTTTTGCCCGCTAAAGTACGACTTCCCCTCCCTTTTCCTGACTCCGGTAGATCCCATCCAGAATTTTCATCACCTGCAGCGACTGCTCGGGCGGCACCGGCGAGGGCGCCCCCGCAGCTACGGCGCGGGCGAACTCGACGCATTCCTGGGCGTGGGCTTCCATGCCGCCGGGGCGCAATTGAAGGGTGCGGTTGTATTGCTGCTGCGTCCGATTGTCGCTTTCCATTATCTCGCACTTGGGCCAGTGAGCCCCACCGCTGGTGCCGTACAGCCACATCTGCATATCCTCGTTCGGGGCGTGATGATGCAGCAACCAGCTCACTTCCAGAATCAGCACCGCGCCGTTTTCGAAGCGCACAAAAGCGGCGGCGAAATCTTCGACGTCGTAGCTGGGTGGCAGGATCCCGCCCCAGGAACTGAAAGCGCCCTCCTGATGGGCGAGTTCGGCCCGGGCCACGCCGCTGACGGCCACTGGTTCTGGATTGCCCATAAACCACAGCGTCAGGTCCAGGATGTGGACCCCAATGTCGATGCAGGGCCCGCCGCCGCTGTGCTTTTTGGTAATAAACCCCTCCTTCACCGGAGCCTGAGCGCGCCGCAGCATCCAGCTACGGGCGTGGTAGATATCCCCCAGGACACCTCTGTCGATCTCCTGCTTCATGGCCCGGGCGCTGCTCTCAAAACGGAAATGCTGGGCCGTCATTAGCAGCTTGCCCGCCTGGTCGCGGGCGGCGATCATGCGCCTGATATCATCCGGAGTCGGCGCCAGGGGCTTTTCGCAGATCACGTGTTTGCCAGCTTCAAGGGCTGCGATCGCCAGTGGCGCATGGTACATATTCGGGGTGCAGATATCGACTATATCTATATCCGCATCGGCAAATAAATCAGCCGGATCGGCATAGAGTTTTTTTATCTCATTTTGCTCCCCCCACCCCGCCAGCACCTCCGCTTGCAAATCGCAACCGGCAGCCAGCTCGGCATCTCCCGAAGCCATCCAGCCCGGCAAATGCGATCCTGAAATCCCCCCAACGCCAACGATTCCCACTTTCAAAGTCATACCTTAAATCCTTCCAATTATTTAAACACTTGCGTTATAAAACAAATCTACTCGCAATGGAAAAACCGAGCCATCGCGATAATCGGCAGCCTAAAAAATGGCCCAAATCGGAAGACCTGACAAGCGTCGGTGAAAAGCGCTCAACCCTTCCCCCAGCGGCTGCCGGCAAAAAAATCTGCCTTAGCCCGCCCTCTAAAAAACTGTCTTTAGCGCCGTTTTTCAATCCCTCATTCGCAAACTCGCATCCCTGGATCGAATTGACAAATTTCCCCCAGGTGCCCATAATTAGCAATCCTCGCCAGCGCCCTTGAAATAACCTGCTGGCGGTCGCCCTTTGGAGCACCCGAAATTGCTTGAAAGCTTCTGCGAAGCCGATCTGGGTTTCGCTCTGCAGGCGCGCCAAATCCAGATCGGAGTTTTGCGCCGGCTTCCCAAAAAAATAGGAGAAAAAAAATGCGCATTGGCATAATGGGGGTACACTACGGCCACATCGACGGCATGGTAAAAGCGGCTCTGCAGACCCCGGATGCCGAAATGGTCGGCCTGGTGGAGCCAAACGACGTTCTCTATCGCAAATATACCAGCGAGCGCCCCATCCCCCGTTACCACAGCCTGGAGGAAATGCTGGCACAGGCGCACCCCGAACTGGTACTGGAAGGGGTGTTGCACGCCGAAAAAGCAGCGCTGGTAGAAGCCTGTGCCGCCTCCGGCGCCCACGTCTTGCTCGACAAACCCCTGTGCCGCACACTGCAGGACTGGGAGCGCATCCGCAATGCAGTAGACCAACACGGCATCCAATTGTCGATGTGGTTCACTGCGCGCAGCTATCCACCTTTCATCGCCCTGCGCCGGGCCGTACTGGACGGCGAACTGGGAGAAATCGTCAGCCTGATTTCAACCCATCCGCACAAGCTGAAGCGCACCGGTGGCCCCTCCTGGTATTTCGATCCCGACCAGTACACCGGCACCTTCCACGACGTCGCCTGCCACGGCGTCGACCAGGTGCGCTGGTTGACCGGGGCCGAATGCACCGGCGTCCACGCCCTGCAGACCTCTAAGAAATTCACCGCCGATCCCCCCCTCATCGACCACGTTCAGGCCTCCTTCCAATTGAGCAATGGCTCGCTGGCCACCCTGACGGCCGACTGGCTGACGCCGCAGGAATCGCCCTCATTCGGCGATACCCGCTTCATCCTGATGGGCACCCGGGGCTCGGCCCACCTGCGCGCCTATGCCGGCGACGATCTGCTCATCGTCTCCGATCAGACGGGTGTGCGGCAAGCCGAACTGCCCGCCGACCGCAGTGCTAGTTTTGTCGGGGATATGATTGCGGCACTCGAGCGCGGCGACGAACTCTTCATCCCCACCCGGGATGTTCTGGCCGTGTCCAAAGCCTGTCTGGTAGCACAGGAATCGGCCCGGCGCGAGGGTGAATTTCTGCCCATCGAGTAGCCTTATTGATAGGACTCGGTGCGATCGCCGCCGTTGACATTGATGTTCTGGCCGGTAATATAACTGGCCTCGTCCGAACACAGAAAAACCACGGTAGGGGCTACTTCTTCGGCGCTGCCGGCACGGCCCAGGGGAACCGTATTCAAAAACTGCTGCGCCAGTTCGGGACCGCGGCGCTCCAGCGCCCCCATCCCCATCCCGGCGGCGATAATGCCCGGACAAATGCAGTTTACCCGAATGCCGTTGCGCGCCTCTTCCTTCGACAATACCTTGGTGAGGGCGACGACCCCGGACTTGGAGGTGGCATATGCCGCGCTGCCCCCCGGCAGGGAATTGACCGCATTGGAGGAGATATTGACGATCTGTCCCCTTTGCCGCCGGCGCATCTGCGGCAGGGCCGCCCGGCTCAGGTAGAACACACTGTTGAGATTGACGTCCATTACCCGCTCCCAGTCCTCGATGGGGGTATCACTGACCAGGCCCCCGCCCAGAGTAATGCCGGCGTTGTTGACCAAAATATCCAGACTGCCAAACGCCTCGACAACCCGGTCTACCAGCATCTGGGCTTGTGCTGCCACCGCCACATCGGCCTGAAATAGTTCCACCCGCTGCCCGCTGGCGCGGATTTCTTCCGCCGCGGACTCCGCCTGCTCCTGTTGCCGGTGATAGTGCAACGCAACGGCGGCGCCCGCGCGCGCCAGTGCCGTGCAAATGGCCCGTCCGATGCCGCCCGAACCACCGGTTACCAGAGCTACCCTGTCTTGCAGCTTCATAAACCTCCCCCTTTTTGCCTAGATAATTGGTGCAGTTTCTCCTTTGCAACCGGCCTGCTGCAGCCCCTGCATGCGGCGACTTTGCGACAGCGGGCAATTTCTCTTGCCTTTAACACGCGCAAAAGCAGGACCGCTCCAGCGCCCTCGGCATGCTAAAATAGCACCGCCTTCGCAGAGCGCAAAACTCGGCAAAGGCGGCATTCAAAGAAAAGTGGGGGGACAAGAGCTATGGGTGCAGTTTGGAAGTTTAAAACGCCACCCCAAGCTGCGCTAAAACCAGGCGCCCTATCTCCGGTGCCCCGACAAACTCCCGGTGCTCTTCATCCAGGATATTATCTACCTCGACCTGAAGAGCCAGATCCTGCGCCACCGGCAGCTGGTAAACCAGGTTCAGATCCACCACCTTATAGGAGTCCACATCGCCGGCGAAAACCCCGGACTGCATCGGAAAAGCGCCGTTGTAGCGCAGCCGCCCGCCCAGTTGCAGGCCCCATTGGGAAAACTCGTAGTTAGCGGCCACCTTGAATTTGTTCTTGGGGGCATTCAGCGCAATATCGCCGATGCCGCCCAGGTCTTCGAAGAGATTATTATCCATCCAGGAATAATTGGCACTGAGATTCCAGCGCTCGCTGGGATAGTAGGCCAGGCTCAGATCCAGCCCGTGAACCGTCACTGGTGACCGGAATGAACTGGTAGGTATTGACCCTCAGGGAGGGCACCCGGGAAACGCGGTTGTCGGTGAGGCTGAGCAGGGCACCGGAAAAAATATTGTTGAAGCCCCGCACTAAATTACTAAAAAGGACCTCATCCCCCCTCTACTTGCTCTACGCCCTGGGGCGTGGCCTG
>CAXFTV010000249.1:0-3282 GCA_964005845.1 uncultured bacterium | reverse complement strand
GGGAACCCGATAATCTCGAAGCCGAAATCCACAGACTCCGGAGCATGGATGGTTGGAAAAGTTTACCCGCAGTGCGGGTGGGACGGATCTACTATCTGGAAAGCGATTGGTTGATGCGCCCTGGGCCGCGCCTTCTGGACGCGCTGGAATACCTGGCGGTTCTTTTACACCCACAAGCCTTTGAAAAAAAATGAAAAACTTTTTGCCGCTGAAAGTGGTTCTGCCCCTTCTGCTGGTACTTCTGACCACTGTCGGTATTATTTCTCTCGGCGTGGGACCAGTTTCTATTGCTCCAATGGAAATTTTCGGCCTGCTCTTTGGAGCTGGGTCACCCAATGACGTTGAGAGTATCATCGTGCGCGACTTGCGACTCCCACGCCTTCTATTGGCGATGCTGGTGGGGGCAGCTCTGGCGCAAAGCGGGGCGGTGATGCAGGGTTTTTTTCAAAACCCAATGGCCGATCCCTATATTATTGGAATTTCTTCAGGAGCGGCCCTGGGTGCAACCCTGGCATTTTCGCTAGGGCTCGATTTCTGGTTTGCGGGAATCAATAGCGTATCTCTCTTTGCCTTTTTCGGATCCCTTACAGTGAGTTTCGTAGTATACGGAATTTCTACTCGGGGCAAACGCCTGCCCGCATCCGTTTTGCTTTTGAGTGGGGTTGCCATTGGTGCCCTGGCTGCGGCACTGACCTCTTTTCTCCTCATCACCAGTTCGAGCAACCTAGAGCAGATACTCTACTGGCTCATGGGCAGCCTTGCCTCGCGGCGTTGGGAACATGTGCAGATGGTTTGGCCCTATATTCTGATCTGCATGTTGATTCTGCAGTTTTTTGCTGGCGATCTGAACTTGCTCCTCCTGGGTGAAGAAAATGCCCACAACCTGGGGGTCAACGTAGAAAGAGTAAAGCGCATTTTTTTGATAGTCGCTGCACTGCTGGCCGCAACGGCCGTATCTGTAAGTGGCATAATCGGATTTGTTGGGCTAGTAGTGCCCCACATTATGCGTTTGCTTGTTGGGCCCGACCATCGGGGTCTATTTCCCGCATCGATACTGGGTGGAGCTTGCCTGGTAGTAGCAGCCGATATTCTAGCGCGCACCCTGATTGCCCCGGCCGAAATTCCCATCGGCATTATCACTTCCGTCCTAGGCTGTCCTTTCTTCCTGTTTTTGTTGGGTCGCCGCCGGGATGCGATTATTTAATGATTTGCTCCGCTACCTGCAGTTCTGCACTTAAAAAGCTTTTGGATAAGGAGTGGGGAATGAGAATCTTGATCTATTGCCTGGGTATGGTTTGGTTGGGTTGCCAGGGCGGGGCTTTGGTTTCAGCTGAGAAGTACCTTGCTGAAGGCGAAAACGACAAAGCTTACCAAAAACTTAACGAGGCGCTCTTAAAGGATCCGCAAAATCCGGAAATACATTTCCTCAAGGGCAAGGTCGCCGCTTTGAAAGGCGATTATGCATCTATGAACTCTGCTTTTAAAAAAGTGAGTGGGCTAAGTGTTAACTACGACCAGCAAATTGATCGTATCCGCGATAAACACTGGACCATTGAATACAATCAGGGCGTTGCCGAGGAGGCGGGCGAAAAGCGGGAATTGCAAGCTGCAGGTCAATTTTTCAGGCGTGCGATAGCGATTGATCCGGTTCCATTGGCCGCTTGGCGGAAGCTGGCTTTTGTATTGTATCGCCAGGACAGCCTCGAGGTCGCTACTCGAGCTTATGAACATATTATTGCTCGAGATCACGCCGACTCAAGCGCCCTCGTCCCCCTCGGGGCTTTGTATCTTGAACAAAAACACTACCCCGAAGCGGTCGAGGTATTCACGAAACTGGTCGAGTGGTATCCCGAGCAGCGCAATGCCCATTTAAATCTGGGCCTCGCCTACGAAAAACTCGAACAATTCGCCGCCGCTCAGAATATCTACCAGAAAGTCCTGGTCCTGGACCCCAAATCGCCTGAGGGCCACTATAATATCGGTAATATGTATTGGAACCAGCGGCAGTATGAAAAGGCTATAGAAGCCTATAAAATGGCGGTTGAGTTAAGTCCGGACGACAACAATTTGCTCTACAGCCTGGCAGTATCCCATTTGAGTACTGAGGATTGGGACGCCGCCCTGCCGCTCTTGCAGGAATTGGCGGAGCGCATGCAGGACAATCCCTTAATATGGAATGAATTGGGCCGTATATATGCCCTCAAGGGATGGCTAGAAAAAAGTAAAGAGGCCTATGAGGAGGCAAGGGGGCTCATGCCCTAGGAGATGGAGTGGCAGCTGCCGCGGGGGGGAATTTAGCTCTATCGCTTGCAGGCAAAAGAATAAGCTTGTTTTTTTTTCTCTCTTTTTTATTTTTTAGCCCTGACTAAAAAATAAAAAAGTCTAATCTATTTGATTCTTTCTCCAAGGGTAAACTTTAATGGAGGTATTTATGAAACGCTGGCTTTTGCGCATTTCGGCGATGGCAGCCTTGTTTCTGAGTAGTATGGGGTGCGATTCTCTGATGACTGGACTGCCTCCGGCAGGGGATGACTTTGAGACTCCCTTCGAGGGATTATCGCACGATTTGAACCTGGCCTTTGCCGAGGGTGATGAAAACTTTGAGCATGCTTTTACGGCTGCAGAGGGCCTGGGACCAATCTTTAACAATAATGCCTGCGGGGCCTGTCATCCAGGCGACGGGCGCGGCACTCGAGAGCTGGGCTTTTACCGCTTCAGCCGCCTGGATGATATGGCCTTGGGGGAGGGGGGAGCGCAATATCAGGACAAAGCCCTACCGGGAATACCCCTGGAAATCCTTCCCGCGGGGGTGGATACAACCTTTAGGATGCCTCCACCTGTCTTTGGCGTTGGTCTTATTGAAGCCATTCCAGTCGAAACCATTCTGGAAAATGAAGATCCTGACGATGCCGACGGGGATGGAATCTCCGGCCGAGCAAATATGGTCCAAGCGCCTGATTTTGTCCCCGCTTGGCACGTGGGTGGCGGGGAGGGCCCCCAACTTGGGCGTTTTTCTCGCAAGGCCCAGGTCTCCTCTTTGCTGGAGCAGGTTGCAGCTGCATACCAGCAGGATATGGGCGTTACCAGCGATTTTATTCCGGAGGAAAATCCCCACCACCAGGCGGGAGGGGTGGCCATTGGGGACAATGTTCCCGATCCGGAAATACCTGCTTCGACGGTGCTTGAAACGCTCATCTATGTGCGCCTTTTGGCGCCTCCTGCACGCGGTGAGAAAACAGATGAGGTTGGGCTCGGCGAGGAAAAATTTACTGAAATTGGGTG
>CAXFTV010000248.1:0-2012 GCA_964005845.1 uncultured bacterium | reverse complement strand
CCAAAATGCGGCAAGAAAAACCTCACCCCATGCGAGGGTAAATAATGGAAATCACCCGCACGAGTTCGCTGTTGATGCAAAACACCGGCTGGGTACTGGTCAAGGTGGAAACCGACGCCGGACTGACCGGCATAGGCGAGGCCTACCACGGTGCCGGAGTACACCAAATTGTCGTCGACCAGCGCCTGCAAAAACCCCTGCTGGGACAAGATCCCTGCAACGTCGACAAACTCTTCCGCGATATGATGAGTTCGATGTCCGCATCGGGCTACTATCAGGGCGCGGTGATGAGCGCCATCAGCGGTATCGAAATGGCGCTGTGGGATATTGCCGGGCAGGCTTTCGAGGTCCCGATTTGGCAATTGCTGGGGGGCAAATTCCGCGACCGGATCCGGATCTACAACGACTGCCACGCCGGCGACAGCGAAACGCCCGAATCCTACGCCGCCAAGGCCAAAGAGGTGGAGTCCAGGGGCTTCGACGCCATTAAATTCGACATCGACCCCTTGCCCTCTCGCCGCGACAAATACAATCGCTGCATCAGCAACGACGATATCGCCCACTATGTGGAAGTAGTCACGGCCATGCGCGAGGCCCTCGATTCCAATACCGACCTGGCCATAGACGCCCACTGGGCCTACGCTCCGGTGGATATCTTGAAAATAGCCTACGCCTTCGAAGAGCTGGATCTGCTCTGGTTAGAAGACCCAATTCCAGCCGAAAACGTCGCCGCTATGACCCGACTCAAAGAAGCCACCCGCACCCCGATCTGCACCGGTGAAAACTTTTATACTCGCTTCGGCTTCCGCGAATTGATTCAAGCCCAGGCCGCCGACATTGTCTCCCCCGACCTGGCCAAAGCCGGCGGCCTGCTGGAAGGACGCCGCATCGCCGACCTGGCCGACATGTATTATATCCCCCTTGCACCACACAATATCTGCGGCCCCATCGGCACCTATGCAGCCTGCCACGTGTGCGCTGCAGTACCCAATTTTCTGGCCCTGGAATTCCATCACCTCGACAATCAATTATGGGATGATATGGTACTTGAATCCCCCCTCATTGAGGAGGGCTGCATCGAAGTGAGCCAGCGGCCGGGGCTGGGCCTGACCCTCAACGAGGAAATAGTCCGGCAAAACGCCGGAGAAATTCTCGGATTTTTTGACTGAAATTTCAGCCCAAAAACCGACCTGCTCAACGGGTCTCACCATGGAGCGCGATATGACTCTCTTTTTTCCGCGGCTGCTAAGTAAACTCGGCCTGCCCTGCTGTGCCCTGCTACTCTTTAACGCGGCGCCAGTGCAGGGGGAAGAAGAAATCAGCTACGAATTGAGCAAAATAGACGAGGGCACGGCCTGGGTCAGCTCCTACTGGGGTTATAATGCCCCCAAACTGGTCTACGACGGCGAGTCCTTTTACACCGTGGCGCTATGGGGCGGGGAACAGGCCACGGCCACCGGAGCGCTCTACAAATTTCGGGATGGCCGCTGGGAGAAAGGTTTTACCTGGGAGGGCCTAAACTACCAGCCCGGCATGCTGCTGCTGGATAGCCAGCAACGGATCATTCTCATCTACCCCCAGATGAATGCGGCACCGGTGGTGCTGCGGGCTTTGTCGAGGGGGGATATCCACAACTTCGAATCCATTCCCGCACCGGCCAACATTAACAAAGCCGGATACCTTGGAGCGGGAATTTTCGACGACCGCATCGTGCTGGGCTATATCGGCGATCCCGCGACCTATAGTTTCAATGTCGCTACCCTCGATCTAGAGACCGGTGAGTGGAAGGGGCCGCACCTGCTGGCCCCGGCGCAGCGTCAGCGGGAACCGTGGACGACCTGGCTTTACCCCATCATTGTGCCCGACGAAAGAGGATTTCACCTGACGGTGAGCAACCAGCCCGATCCGACGGCTAGTTACGATAGCATCCTCTATATGTACCTGCCCTATGAACCGGGGGACGAACCCGCGCCGGAGGTAATCGCCCAGGCCAATCCGTGGACCGGCAACAT
>CAXFTV010000247.1:0-7271 GCA_964005845.1 uncultured bacterium | reverse complement strand
GCCGTGTTTGGGCAGGGTAGCATGGGCCTCGAGTGCTTGCAATCAGCCCGTGCCAGCGGTGCCGGTCGCACGATAACGGTGGATGTGCGGCCCGAAGCCTGTCAGATCTCGGCCACCTTGGGCGCCGACCACGCGCTCGACGCCACCACCTGCAACCCCGTCGAGGCCATCCTCGACCTGACTGAGGGCAACGGCGCCGATGTCGTCTTTGAATGTGCCGGCGGCAGTCCGCGCCAGGGACTCTCGGGCACTAATAGCCTCGAACAGGCCATTGAAGCGGTGCGCTCGGGGGGCAAACTGGTGATCGTTTCCTGGTTTGGCCATCCCCTGGAATTGGACGTGGACCGCATGCGCGAACGCAGTCTTCGCTGCCTCTTTCCGGATATCAGCACCCTGGGCCACCTGGAACACACCGTGCGCCTGGTCGCATCCGGGCAAATCCGCCTGCAACCAGTTATCACCCATGTCCTGGAAGGCATTGAATCCGTACCCCAAGCATTTGAAATCACCGCTAACAAAGGCAAGTACAAGGCCATTAACCCGGCTCAGGTCGCCCTGCATTCATAAGCCGCGGGTCCAGCGAATGAGCCCCTGACCCAATCCCGGCACATGATCCAGCATGGCCACCAGGGTCCGGGTCCAAACCGGCCGCAGCAAAACGCCCTGCAGCAGGTGCCCGAGGTGCAGGCGCAGGCGAAACTCCTTTTGCCAGATCCTCTGGTAGGTACTCAGAAGCTGCGCTCCCGGGCATCTGCCAGCCAGGAACCCATCGGCGATCGGACCGAGTAATTCGGCAGCGCGCAAAGCCATGGCCATACCATCGCCGCACAAGGGGCTGATGGACGCGGCGGCATCCCCAACCCGAACCACCTGCCCGGACGAGAGGCAAAAAGGGCCAAATTCCAGGTTGCCCAGGGCCAGTACACTGTCCCAATCTGGAGCCAGTTCCCGCAGGCGCCTTGCCAAAAGCGGGTTCTGCCGCATGATTCTCTCGGCAAATCTCCCCGGCTGGCCGCCCCCCTCGCGGAAAGCCGCTACCTGCACCAATAGACAAAGATTGACCCTCCCTCCCTCCACCTGGCAAAGCCCGGCATAGCCACCTGGGAAACTGTGCAACTCCACCTGCCCAGCCAGCTCCCCACCGCAAAGGTGCAGCTTCAAGGCCATCAGGCCTTTGCCCTTGCCAGATCCAGCCGGCGCAGCGGAGCGCTTCAGGCCCCCACTCTTCCCATATGCACCCACTACCAGGCGCGCATTAAACTGCTGCACGCCTCCATGACCAACGCCCTGGAGGCGAAAACCCCGCTCAAAATCACCCTCCACCGTGCGGATCCGCAATCCCTCTACCACCTCAACGCCGGCGCTGCGACAGCTTTCCAGCAAGTGTTGGTCGAGAATCCGGCGGCTGCAGCCCAAGCCAGCTGCGGGCAGGTGCTCTTGCCGGTAGCGCCCGGCCACACTGCTGAGCAATACCTTATCTATTGAGGGGAAAGCCCCTGACTGCAGAGGCGCGGCCACGCCCAACCGCGCCAAACACGCGAGTCCTTCGGGCGAGAGAAATTCGCCGCAGAGCTTGTCCACTGGGTAGGTGCGCCGCTCGGTCAAAATCACCCGCCAGCCCGCCCGCCTTAGGATGTGGGCCGCAGCGCAGCCACCGGGCCCGGCGCCGATGACCAGAACATCGCAATCCATGCTCAACTTTTCGGCGCCAGCAGCACGAACCGGAATGGCCAGTAGCGTCGGACTGAAAACCGGGCAATGCCGCTCAAATGCGCCAACTCCTCCAGGTCCACTGAGCGAAATCCGCGCAACACGCTCACCGGAGCATCATGCTGGACCATGCTACTTTTTGACCAGCGGCGGGTTATCCAGCTGATGGCGCGAAAAGCCACGGGATGGCGGTGCAAATCGTTGATGATAATTCCCCGCCGGCTCAATCCGTACATGGTCTGCACAATCCTTGCTGCTTCCTCCTGGGGAAAGTGGTGCAGAAACATGGCGCAGTGAACATAATCAAATGTTTTCCTCCCAAAGGGCAGATTCAAGGCATCGCCCCGCACCACCTCGACCTGGGACAGATGCTCAACCTGGCGCTGGGCCCAGGAACAGACAAAGGGATTAAAGTCCACCCCCACGACGCGCACCACCCTCCCCTGGGAGCACCCCCATTGCACCATGGCTGCCGGAATATCGGCCGCCCCGGTTCCGAGATCCAGAATCTCCAGCCTTTTTTTTGTCTCTTTGGCCTCCGCCTCGGCCTGGGCCAGCGCTTTAAGGCTTGACCTGACCCCGCCCAGATAGCGATTCACGTATTGCAATTCCTCCAGGGCGCGGCTCATTTCCGGCCCCTCTACGGCGGCGCCATCCATGTATTCCGGCTCGGTGCTGCGGTGGCTGTAATCAACCATGATCAGTTTCTCTGCGCCACAGCAACCCCTCCAGGTTCAAACCAGGCCCGCAGGACAGGGCCAGGCCCACCTGTCCATCCCCGGCCCGCTCTAAGATCCGCTCCAGCACAAATAGAATTGTCGGTGATGACATATTGCCGTAGAGGCGCAACACTTCCCGGGGCACCGCCAGTGCTCGCGGCCCCAGAGCGAGTGCTTTTTCAGCTGCATCCAGGATGGCTCTTCCGCCCGGATGAATCGCCCAAAAATCGATGCTGCTCTGCTGCAGCCCAGCGCCCTCGATCAGGGCACTCACAAACTCCGGCAGTACCCGGCTCAGCACCGCTGGCGTTTCCAGAGACAACCCCATGCGAAACCCCCGATCCCCTATTTTCCAGGTAACCAGATCGCGGCTGTCAGGTACCAGTTGGGAGGCAAACCTATCCAGGTGACACAGCGCCCTCGCCCCCCCCTGAGTAGGCCTGGCGACCAGCACCGCAGCAGCGCCATCGCCAAAGAGGCTGTTAATAATCAGATTCTCCTCGGTGGGCTGGCGCTGAAAATGCAAGGTGCACAATTCGGCACAGACCAGCAGCACCACGGCATCGGGATCGGCACGGCAGATCGAATCCGCCGTCTGCAAAGCCGGCAAAGCCGCTTGGCACCCCATGAAACCTATTTGCAGACGCCGTATTTCACGCCTTAATCCCAGTTTTTCGAACAGTTCCAGGTCCGCTCCTGGAGCACAGAACCCCGTGCAGGTCACCATGATGAAGTGCGTTATGTGTTCGGCGCCGAAAACCTCTTGCCGGCTCAAAGCCTGCCGCACCGCACCAAAGACCAGTTTCCCGATCCATTCCTCGTAGGCCCGCATGCGCTGACCGGTCTCGGGCTCCTCGCGCAAGAAGAGTTTTCCCTCACCAGAGACCGTTGCGGAGTCAGCGGCGAAGTCTGCACAGCAGCTATTGCGGTAATCGATATGGGAGCGCCGATATACATAGCTCAGCCGGCGCTTAAGGCCGGCATCATCGGGGTAGTATTCGAGCATAAAGCGCAGGACGCGCTCCTGAGTAATGCGATATGGGGGCAAGGCCGTGCCAATGGACCAGATCGCAGAATTTTGCTCTCGCATAGATTTATGCTGGATAGATGAACTCAATGGCGAGAAAGAGCCAGAAGGCCCCCGAGGTCCCCAGGCTGGTGGCAAATGCCCAGTCGTGGTTCTGGTACGCGGTCTGTCTGGCAAAACGCCCGGCCCAACTCCTAACGACATACCAGAAAATCAGATAGCCCGGCGGCAGCACCCACAGCCAGAAGTGGTGGAAGATGTCCACGACAAAAGCAAAGAAGAACATTGCGGCAAGGCCTAGGCCCATCAGACTCCGGGCAAACAAAAAAATCCTATCCGCGCCCCAGTAGACCGCAAGGGTACAATCCCCCCTTCGGCGGTCCTCCACAATCTGGTAGACCTGGGTCAGAGGATACAAACCCGTGATTATGATCGCCGTTGCACTGGCTGCCAGAACCATCTCCACGCTCCCCACTCGGCCGGATGACTCCTTAGCCGCTGCTGTCCCCATGAGAAAGGGCAATACCCCCTGTCCCAAGGCAACTGCCAGCAAACTGCCCAGGGGACGCGCTTTCCAGCGCCAGCGCGGATGCGAGTAGGCCACCCCCAGCCCGAAGATCACCAGGCCCGCCAGTGCCATGCTCCACCCCCAAAAAGCCATCGCCCCCACCGCCGCTAACTGCAAAAACAAGCCGCCATTGCGTTCAAGCTTGTCCGCCGGGGGAGGAAACTTCATTCCTCCTATGGGCCCTTCATCGCGGTCGTAGTAGCTGTTAAAGGCCGTCATCCCCCCGTATAGCCCAATATGCACAAGCAGGAAAAGCCCCACAAAATGCAACTCGAGCGTCGCCCCGGTCAATTTATAGCCCAACAAGAAAACCGGAGCCAGAATCAGCTGGAATTGCAACCGCAAATGCCTGATGAAACGCCCCAGAGCCATAATAAAAACCACCGCCAACCACTTAAACCGAAGCGGGCCGGAGGAATGGATCCCACCCAGTTTATTTCAGCGCCCCTCTTGGGCAAAGCAGATTTTTTTTCCAGGCCTTCGACTTGCGCCCCCCCATGGAAGGAGAACGCCTAACGGGCAACCCGGACGGGTGCTTTGCGCTGGGCGGACTTGTACGTCGCCTCGGAGAGCCGGGCCACCTGCAGGGCGAAATGGGGCAGTTCGTAGCCCTTACCGCCATTGCGGATCCAGCGAAAAAAAGCCGCATCGGGTGAATCTTCTTTAAACCGTGCCGGGATCTTTAGGGGCGCGTCGTTCAAAAGCACGGATTTTATGCCCCACTCGTGCATGTGAAATACAATGCAGCCTTCACTCCCGTGAATGGCGATGCGCTCGTCGTGGAACATGGCATTGCCAAAGGTATTGAGTGTTCCCAGCGCCCCGCCTTTGAAGCGCACATTGACCACCGCGTTGATATCGATCTTCTTGCCGGTATTGTCCACATAGGCCGAAACCTCGAGCGGCTCCAACCCGGTGATCCACAGAGTCGATGCCACCAGGTGGCTGCCCGTGTCGATGAACATGCCCCCACCGGACAATTCCGGCACCAGACGCCAGCCGCGCACCCCACCCCAGTTCTGGGTCACGTAGGAAACTACCCCGCGCACCTCGCCAATCGCCCCTTTCTGCACAAGTTCGCGCGCATAGGTATGGGCCGGGAAAAAATTGCGCTGGTAGCTAACCTGCAAAATGCACTTTTTCTGCGCCGCCAGATCAATGAGTGTCCTGGAGTGGCGGGAGGCCGTTGTCAAAGGCTTTTCCACCAGCACGTGCAAATCGTTTTGCAGGGCAAAGCGGGCCTGCTCGTAATGAACAGCATGCGGCGAGCTGATAAAAACAGCGTCCAATTCTTCGCACTTGATCATCTTTTTAAAATCTTTGTAAAACGGCACAGGACGCCCCCATGCCTCCATCAACAACCTCGCCTGTTCCTCTTCTGTATCCACTAAAGCTACTAGATCTACCTGCCCATCCTGCCGGATGCGCGGCACATGGCCACCACGCATATTCCCCCCGCACCCTATCAGCCCCAGGCGAATCTTCTTTCTGGCCATTTTACTCCTCCTGTGACATTAATTTAAAAAGGGTGGTTATACCCCCAAACATGCCTGGAAAGCGAAAGAGATCCTCGTCCTGCTGCCTGATCCTGCCCACCACCTCCGGAGTTATTAAATCCCCTTGGCGCACGCTTAAAGCGCGCTCGTCGTCCACATCATAAGCCCCCTGCCGGCGCGCCTCCAACTGCATCCGGGTTATTTCTTCATTGCCGCGCACGACCTCTTTCATAGTATCAAAAAAATCCTTCAAAACACTATTAAACATTGGGTTACCATCCAGCCAAAATTTCTTCGCTGCGGCGAAAGCAGCGTGCGTTTTTACCAGTCGAGCGGCAAATTCATCAGGCACCTGAAAATCCAGCGTAAAAGGAGCGGCATTGCCCAGTAATGGGGTGCGATCCTCGGTCTGAAAGCCCACCAGCACCCGGTGTCCCGGCCGCGGGCGAGCCCGGACCCGGATCACCATACCCGGTATTACTTGCAGAACTTCGCCCTCGTTTATCGCCCGTTCACTATAACCCTGGGCGCTGAGGACATCCAAAAATCCTTCTTGCAGATGGTACACCCTCAGGTATTCGCGGGGCAGGCCCTCGACGCCGCAGCGCCCAAAGGGCATGGATAGCGCCCACTCATTTTCTTCTTCCTCCCCCTGCTGCTCCGCGCTGCGAGGAAGCCCCTGCAATACTTCCAGTTCAGTGGCCAAGGCCATGGCCTCCCGGGCCGCCCCCGTATCCAGAGGAAGGACTGCACCGCTTTGGGCGAAGCGCACCCGATAAGGCACCCCATAGCCAAAGAGCCGGGCCCGCAAAGGATCTCTATCAATCATCTCGCCCTCCCCTAAACCAGCTCGTCGGCATTTTCGGCCACCTTGCGAAAGGCACCGGCATATTCCTCGATGATCTCTGCCCGATGGTGTTTGAACCAGGGAATCCCAAAGCAGCGCTCGGGTAGACTTTCGGTCACTGGCAAACTGCCCAGCGGCTGCCTCAAATCCCTATCCGAATGGGCAATTCTAGTCGGCTTGCCATGCCCGTAGACATCTGCTTCGTTAAGCACCGGATGCGTGTGCATCAGGATATTGGCCCCTGGAGTTGCACTTACCCCTTCGGCCTGCAAAGCGGCGCAAAACCTGGCCACGGGCAGCCCATTCAACTCTTCGGGAATATAGAGCCCGTGGGCTGAGTACCAGCCGCCCATAGTGCTGCCCGAATCTCTGGCGGGACGATGCGCCCTGATCCCCGGCACCCCTTCGAGCAGATCCCAAAAATAATTCATCGCCTGCTGGATTTCCTCTAAGCGCTCCTTGTAATGTGCCAGCTGAACCCGGCCTACGGCAGACGAGAGTTGGTGCATCCGGTATTTGTAGCCCCCCAGGGGCATGCCGGCAAAGGGACTCAGTTGGGGATCTTCCAATTCTCTGGTGCGCTCGTAGTGCCCGAAGGCCACCGCCCGCTCGTAGAGCCCGGCATCTGAGGTGATCAAACCCCCCCCCTCTCCGCAGGCCAGAGATTTACCCGACATAATTGAAAAGGCCCCCACATGCCCGATTGTGCCCACCAGGCGTCCCTTGTAGAGCGCCCCCTGCGCATGCGAGACATCCTCGATTACCTTGAGATCGTGCCGCGCTGCTATTTCCATTATCGGGTCCATGTCGGTCGGGTGGCCGCAATAGTGCACGGCGATGATCGCCCGGGTGCGCTCGTTTATACGATGTTCGATATCGTCTGGGTCAAGGGTCAAGGTCTGAG
>CAXFTV010000246.1:0-9617 GCA_964005845.1 uncultured bacterium | reverse complement strand
CTCGTTCATAGGCCTGACGGGCCTCTTCCCTGGCGCCGGCCTGGTGGTGGGCATAACCCAGATTGTAATGGGCTTCGGGCATCAGGGGGGCTCCTTTTACGGCGTCTCCCCACAAACTAAGCTCGTCCTGCCATATTGCGTGCCGCTGGAAGGACAGCAGGGCGAAAACCAGACAGACTGGATATAGCATCCAGCGCAGTTTGGGATCTTTGCCGGCCTGGCCCAGGACCAGGGCCGGGCCGAAGATTGCCAGGTAGAGCCGGTGGTCGTTGACCAGAATGTGCAGCGGCACTAAGAGGGTGGGCAGCAGGATCAGGAGAAACCACCCCAAGCCGAAGGCCAGCGTCGGCGCCCTGCGGCGCCAAAGATAGAGCAGAG
This sequence comes from uncultured bacterium, assembly GCA_964005845.1. Lineage (GTDB taxonomy): Bacteria > Latescibacterota > UBA2968 > UBA8231 > UBA8231 > CAXFTV01. The sequence continues at coordinate 9,239 of CAXFTV010000246.1, read as the reverse complement.
ACAAGAAGCTGGTGCCGGTGATCAGGGCCAGCAGGGGGGCGGATTCGCCGAACGAAGACGAAGTAAAAAATTGCTGCTGCACATTCAACGTGGTGGGCGCGAAGCTCAGCTTGAGGTAGTGGACAAAGGCCTTGGATTGAGTGGCCAGTTGGGTGCTCAGGTCGCGGAGCTGGGCGGATCTTGTAAGGCCCTGGCCGGCCAGGGCAAAATAGAGCAGCAGGTAAATGCCGCCAAGGATCCAGTAGGGTAGGAGAAGTTTGCCGGTTCTGGTACGCTTTTGATGTAGTAAAGCAAAAAAGAGCAGGGCCAGCGGCAGGGTGATGACCACGGCCTTGCAGAGCAGGCCTAGAACGAAGGCCAGCAGAGAAAGTCCATACCAGGACCGCAGGAGGGCCCCGGATGGAGCAAGGGCGCGCAGATGAGAGTAAAAAGCCCCAAGATAGAAAAGGGCGGCCATGGATTCCGAGCGGCTGCTGATATAGTTGATGGTTTCGGTCTGGGCCGGATGGAGGCCGAAGAGCAGGGCGCCCAGCAGGGCGGCCGGCGGCGGCAGGCGGAACTGGCACAGCAGGGCCAGGACCAGCAGAGAAGCGAGAACGTGGATTGCGAGGTTGAGGAGTTGGTAGCCCCAGGGAGTATAGGCACCCCAGGCATAGTTTAGCGCATGGGCAACCAGAACCAGGGGCCGGTACATGGCAAAGTCGGGATTTTCGGAAAATTTGCTTGGATCGGTGAAAAAGGTGGGCAGGTTGTCGAGGCTGCGGATGTGCGGGTTGCGCAGAATCGAATGGCCGTCGTCATAGTGGAAGCCATTATCCAGGCCAGGGGCATGGACCAGGATGAGCAGGGCCAAGAGCAGCAGGGCGGCGCGAGCAGTGGACATATTCAATTTCAATAATAGATAAGCCCGCCTTTCCGGGAGGAGGGCGGGCTTATCTGCAGTTTGGCGGCGAAGAAAGCTCAGTTCATGCTCTGCACCAGTTTGGTCAAGCGCGCCTTGTAGCGGGCGGCCATATTTTTGTGAATGGTGCGGCTTTTCGCAGTTTTATCAATCGTAGAGAACGCCCGCCGCAGGGCGTCCTGTGCCGCACCCTGGTCCGGGGCCTGGTGTACGGCTTTGATAGCGGTGCGCATTTTGGACCGGGTAGCGCGATTGCGCAATTGGGCTTTATGATTGGTAATAAGGCGCTTTTTTGAAGATTTGAGCTTGGGCACTCTTTTGACTCCTTTTTTTAATTTAGGCAAAAACTTCCCGGTATGGGATTCTTTTCAGATAATTGGTAAATATATTTTAGTCTTTAAAATACACATAGATAAGTAGGTTCTTTTGGGGCCTGAAAAGGTCGTGGCACGCAGCTTGCTTAAAAAATCCTTGTTAAGTCACAAGTCCCTAAGCAAACGGGCGCGATTCCCACGAAATCGCCTCCCCCAATCCTGGCGACCCTGGGATGGCCCTCTGCACTAACTCAACCTCAAGGGGCACAACTTAACTGAAAGCGGAAGCGGAGCCGGTGACTCTGTGGACAGATGAGCCGGCTCCACCACCTTTTTTATAAACCTTGGCAATATAAATAATAAGGAAAAAAAGGGCAAGGTTTTAGATAAATTCGGGGGGCGCTAAAGGTGGTGGAGAAACTTCCGATAATACATATAATATCATGCGATCTAATTTGCGGAAAATGAGTTGCGCCGGCAGGCAAAATGAGCTTTTACTGCCAGGGCAAGACCTTGGTTTAGCGAGGAAGTATTTATTACGGGTTATTTCATTGTGTATTTATAGCTGGAAAATTTCCCAATGGGAAAAATAATTCTGAAGTTGGGGATTTGATTGCCGATAAGTAGGAGTAAGGACTCCGGAGCTTTGGGGAAAACCGGCCCGAGGTCCCACAGACAAAATGAAAAAATTGAAAAAGACAAACACCGTACTTCAAACCAACCTGATAGAGGAGGGAAAATTGCCAGGGCGGTAATTGCAGCACCTTGAATACAAAAGGCTTCGGGGCCCGTGGGGGCGGGCGCTGGAGTCAATCCACGTGAAGATTGGTTGGCATTTGATAGGGAAATCGACTGCGGACAATCACGCTTTTTCGCTTTCAGTAGTAAAAGTTGTGTCCATGGAAGGAGTGCTATATTATGAGTTCAAGGCGTAAGGTCTTTTGGGTGATAATGGCTGTTTTCACAATCGGTCTGATGGGTCGGGCAACGGCCCAGCCGGTTTTTGAAAACAACACGCCAGTAGGTTTCTCCCCCTCCGACAGTACCACGACCAGTTTCTTTGTCACCGACAAGGAAATAACCCTGCTGGTCGACCTGAACGAGGCGGCTAATTCAACCTATCCGGTGGTTGCAAATTTTCAACGGGTCGAGAAAAGCGTACCGGCTTTTGGTTCAGCAGCCACGTCAACCTCAGCCGCGTACATGGACCAGGCCATTGCCGTCGACGACAACGGCGTAATTCACCGCGCCTGGGTCCAGAATCGCGGTTTCACTACTGCAGGCGATGCAACGACCACGCCTGTATATGGCGTGGTATACTCCAAGAGCATCGACGGGGGTGAGAGCTTCTCGGATACGGTTTCTGTATCCGGGACTTTGCGTTTTGATATGCTCACCCCGAACGTTGCCATGACCGGTGGTTTTTCCACCGTCGATATCGTGGTCAACAGCATGGGCAATCCCCGCGTCGTCTACGCCATGGATAATTCGGCCGATGGTCGCCATGGGGGTTTTAACGCAACGACTAATCAGCTTCATGCCATTGCTGGAGGGACCCAATCACGTCAATACAATAATATCCTCTTCAATTATTCGAACGATGGCGGCAACACCTGGCTGCCGGCCAATGACGCCGTGGTGGTCAACGATGTGGTTACTGCGGGTAATGGTTCGGGTAAGAAAACAGCCTTCCCGCGCATGGCCATCGCTTCTACCGACGACATCTTCGTCACCTACCAGCGCAGTAGCACAAACGCGGCCACAGGCATTGATGTTATGCTGGCAAAGGTCGATGAAGATAGCCTTAAAAGTGGTTCTGCTCAAGCTGTGCGGATCGGTCCAATGGGCACCGTGGGCAGCCGCGGCGGCGTGCGCCTGACTCCAGCAGATGATACCGCTGCGGATCTTTCACCGGATATCGCCATTGGCGACAACGATGTTCTCCACGTGGTCTATTTCTCTCCAGGGAGCGATGAGGTGCGGCACAAAGCTCTGCCAGCGGAGGACTGGGCCGATGTGAGTTCCTTCGGCTGGGATAGCGGTAGTGACGGGGCCACTGTGGGATCTTTTGACGATGACTTCGCGGACAATATAGGACTTGATTATGGAGCCAACAATTCTACTGCTGCTATTGCTGAAGGGCGTGTTCATCTCTTCCCCACGGTGGTAGTAGATGCAGCGCGCACGCCCGACCGGGTATATGCGCTCTGGAAACACACTAGTGCCGCATTGGGTGCAACCACCATTGGCAACCATGAGAACATTGCCTACAATACCTTGACCTACGATGGCTCGGTTGGCGGCAGCGCGGGTTGGGGGAGTACTCAGTTCGCCTTTCCCACGGGTACCGATGGTTCGCTTTTCCAGTACAATGGCAATCCTCTATTCCAGAATAGCAGCCGCTATCAGATTCAGAATGACGGCTGGGCTTATGTAGACAAAGTGACGGCCGTGGTCGACGATCGCGTTCCCAATTCCCGCGGCGACCTCCACATAGTTTTCTCGGGTGGTGGAAGTGGAAATGCAGGACCTACTACGGCCGCGTTGGGTTCAGGAGGGATAGCCACCAACCTCTACTATTCCCGCTTCAACAACAACGAATGGGAATTGCCCCAGGTCATTGCCACTGCGCGCGATGCCATCACAGGGACGGCTACAGAGGTCCACGACAGCGGCATCAACAGCAGCCATCGGGCCCTGTTTGCACCCGATATTGCCATGAGATCAGACGATGACAATGTCTATCTGAGCTTCGTGGGCGGGTCGCCTAGAATGGCGGCATTGCCGCCCAGAAACCGTCCCAATAGGACAGCTGGTGATCTCATGGGTATAAGCAACCCGGGCAGAGGCTATGCTACTTTGCGCCATGGCGATATACAGCCCGTGCCATACTTCAAGGTCATCGGCCGGGTGGTTAGTTTCGAGGATATATCCACCCCGGTTGGCGGCTTCCAGTATCAAATGAGCTACGATCCGATCAATCCGCAGACTGCGCTAGCCTTCAAGAATCTTGTCACGGTGACGGCTGGTGACAATCAGGACGGTTCGGGGATCGGCGGCAATACGCCGGGCACTACCCAGGCACCGGGTGGCTTCCTGACCGGCCAGTGGCGCCGGATCGGGAACTTCACGCTGGGCGTTACTACGCTGAATCCGGGCGAGGCCGGGGCCGTCTTCAAAGGCGCTGTCAGCCAGTCCCAGGCCACCAACGACAACGGCGTCTGGGAAGGCAGAGTCGACGACGATGGCTCCTCGGGTTTTGCCGAGTGGGGCGACGATGGCGACAAGGATGGCCTGCTGGTCAAGCTGAATGTGCTGGGCAGCGATTCGGCTACCAATATGTTCGTCATTGCCCACAGTTCGGCGAGCAAAATGGCCGGTACGGCCGCAGCCAACGATTCCTCGAGCCAGAGTATCATTGTCGATACCACTACTGCGGTCTCGACAACTCTTCAGGCGTCTGGTTTCGTCAAGGGTATCACCATGAACGGACAAGTGGCTGCTTCGGCGGTGACTGCGCCGATGGGCAGCTACTTCTGGATGGGCGCCAACATCAATATCCGTACCACCAATGTCGCACCGGTGGTCAATGTGAGCGAACCCAATGATGGGACCATAGCCACTGGCGCCTTCAACAACGAAACCGCTACCATCAGATACAGCCTCTACGATGCGGACGACGATGTCTCGGCCCCGGTGGGCGGCTTGGATACCGGCTTGCAGATGGAACTCTATGCCTATCCCGACAACGGTCTGAATAGCGTCCTCGATATCCGCACTTTTGCAACCATGATTGCGGACGAATGGGATGTTTCGACGGTGAATGCCGCCGGCACCGACGATTTTGTCGAGGGCAGTGGTGCGACAAATGTGCAGACCTATACCTGGGACGACCCGGGGGCGGCACTGCGCAATGTGGGTTTTGCTTCGCTGACCAAAACGCTCGACGGCAACTACTTCATCTACATAGTCGCCGACGACCAGGTCAATCCGCCGGTCTATGCGGTTAGTAGCGGGGCTTTGAAGGTGCGCCACGTGCCGCTGGTTAAGTCAATAGCGCCGGTGAGCACCGACACGGTAGATACGGGTGAGTTCACGAACTTGAATATCACCAATCCATACAACATCAAGTTCACTGTCAAGGACTACGACGACGACGCCCAGCTGCGGCTCTTCGCCTCGGTCACCAGCGGTCTGAATGCCACCAATGCAACAATCAGCGGCACTTTCCCAAGTCAGACTCTGGAGTTGGAAGGTGCTTTCCCGATCCAGCTCTCGGATACCCTGCGCACCGATCAGGACGTCGATTTCGAATTCGATGTCACCGCGCAGGGTGCCAGCGGCGATTCGATCATCACCCAGGGGAATTATTTCCTTTACGTGGTGGTGGCCGACGACGACACTTTTACAGTGGGACAGTCCGACCTGACGCTGGCGGTGCGGCATTCGCCGGCCTTCGAGTTCACCAATCCGCTGGTGGGCGAGATCGACAAGGTCAACACCACCCAGCAGTTCAACTATTCCATCGAGTGGCAACGCGGCCGCTCGGATCAGGATCTCGATGGCAATGCCAAGATCTCGCTTTACTACATCGGCACTGATCCGCAGGATAGAAGCTTTGCGGGTAAGGACTCGGCAGCCCTGATCGACAGCGGCGCCGTGCTCATTGCCGGCGGCATGCGCGAGGATGAGGAGGGTGCGGCCGATCAGTACATCTGGAACTTCCGCAATCCGCCCAGCGAATTGCCTCGGACCTACCGGCCGGTCGTACCTACGGGTACGGATCCGGTCGCCGGCAGCGGTGCAGTGCACGCCTATCAGCCCGTAGTCGGTAATTCCACCGATACGGTCTGGGTCTACGCCGTCCTCAGCGACTCCCTGGGCAACACCAAGGTGGAAAGCGGTGGGGCCGTCCTGCTCCTGGGGTCCCAGGAAACTCCGGGCTCGCAGGCTCCCAAGGTCACCATGATGACGCCGCCTTCGGGAGGACTTGACCTGGTTAACGGCGACGTGGTGCGCCTGGAGTGGGATGCTTTCCTCATCGACGACAACACCGGTACGGATGATGCCTACCTGCGCCTCTATGCTGCGCCGGCGGGCAAGTACACCACTCTGACCGAGCTGGAAAGTCACAATATCGCCGATTCTCAGGCTCCAGGCGAGCAGGCCGACGTGATCCTGATCAATAGCATCACCGGTGCCGACACCAACGCCACGCAGATCACCACCCTGCGCGAGAGCGGGGCGAACTACTTCCTGTGGGATACCAAAACAAGTTCCTTCGGCATCAGCGGTACCCCGATCGAGTACGATATCTTCATAGCGGGAAGTGTGGACCCGGATTTCAACGATACGGTCTGGCTTGGCGGCGGTACCAATGCGGTGATAGATTCCATAGCCTCGGGTATCGGCTCCCAATCGCAGAGGGCGGTGCTGTCCAAGTCGCCCGGCACCCTGCGGGTGACGGGCACGGATCCCTTCTTCAGTCTGGAACTGAGTCCAGGCGGGACCACGGCCAGTTCGGGGGATACCCTGGACTTCGAGGTCCTGATAAACTCGCAAGGAACCGGGGTAAATATTATCAGCGTCCACCTGGACGTGCCGCGGCAGCGCTTCACGCTGGTTGACCAGGACGATGGGGCCGAGGGCATGCAGCCCTTCGCCGATTCCACAGGAGCCTTCCGGGGAAGCAGCACGATTGCGCAGAACGATACCACCGCCGGGAACGCGGAATTCTTGAAGCTCAATTTCGTGGAGAGCATCATCCTGCCGCAGCAAATCGGCGCCTCGTCTTCGCCTTTCGACAGCTCGCAGGTGGCGGCGACCTTCCAGCTTATTGCCAACCGCTACCAAGGTGGCGCTCCGCTCGATACCTTGATTCAGTGGTCCACCGAGTCCGGGCGTCAGTCCGCTCTCTATAATGGCATAACGCCGGCGGCTACCTCGACGCGCAATGCCAGGGTAAAGCTGGTGCCGCGGGCTCTTCTTACCGCCACGGTGCCACTTGAAGGGCGGCCGAGTAGTTATGCTGATACTGTAGATGTACATCTGCGTCAGATTGGTAGCGTTCACGATATTGACGACCAGGTATACATTCAAGCCAATGATGTGACGCCGACCTACGTAGGTGCTACCGCAGAAACAGGAGAAACAGCGATACCAGCTGAAGAGGAAGGTGCGGCAGCAAAGGTCTTAGCTATTGCCGAAACTGAATCGACCCTGGAGGATTCGGTTCAAGTGGTAAGCAATAACTACGGTATGTTTACTCTAACTGAGATTCCAGCCGGGGTCTACGAACTGACGGTGAAGGTGGATGGGTATGTCTCGGGTCGAAGCGATACCCTGAGGATGTTCGACGGACTGAGCGTCACCCTGACCCCAACCTTTGGGTCCGACCTGCTGGGCAACCTGGCGCCCGCTACGCCCCTGCCGGCCCTGCGCGGTGGGGATGCCACGGGTGATAACCAGATCGATCTGGCCGACGCCAACCGCATCTTTGCCCTGTGGAATCAGACCCCGGCGGATTCGGGCTATGTTCGGGACGCAGATATCAACGCCGACGGCGTCATCAACTCGCTGGATCTCGGCTTCGTCTCCACCAACTTTGGCAACGATGGCTATGGCGCCCCGCCGGTATTCAAGAAGAATATCCGCGCCGGTGACAACTCCACTGCCGTGGTCGAGTTTGAGGGGATCGAAGAGGTCGAATCCTGGTGGCCCGGCAAGGTCTTCGAGGTGAGTGCCAGGATTTCGGGGATGAACGATGTGGCAGCCTACGGCTTCAGCATCAGTTATGATCCCGAACGGGTCAAACCCCTTGCCAGCGCTCAGGCCGTAACCGAGGGGGATGTTTTCAAGCTCAATCCCAAGGGGTCGCTCTTCTACCAGCGCACGCTGCCGGGCCGTATCGACGTCACCGGTGGCCGCATCGGCAAGGACTGGTCCGCCAGCGGTTCGGCGGAACTGGCCACGGTGCGCTTCATGACGCTGGGCGAGGAGCCGGGCATCATTGAGATCGTCTCCGGCGAGCTGATGAATAGCGACTTCAGCGGGGTTACAATGCAGGTGAAGAAGCTGCAGGCCCTGCCGCAGGTAGCGGCTTTGCAGCAGAATTACCCGAACCCCTTCAACCCGTCCACCGAGATCCGCTTCGCCATTCCGACGGCGCGGGACGTGCAACTCAAAGTCTACAACCAGCTGGGCCAGACGGTCCGCACTCTGGTCGACAGGCGAATGAAAGCAGGTTCCTACAGCATGAACTGGGATGGCACTACCGAAGCGGGTCACCAGGTGTCCTCCGGGGTGTATTTCTACAGCCTGGAAGCCGGTGATTTCTCGCAGATCCGCAAGATGACCCTGCTGAAATAAACGAGCACGGGTGCATCGAGAACTTTTAAAAAACGCCGCAGGGGATTTCCCCTGCGGCGTTTTTTGTTGTCCGTGGGAAAAAAATTCCTTCCAAAGTGTGCCGGACTGGCCGAACCTTATAATTAGCCAGAAACCCAATTAGTCGAGGATTATTATATTTTCAATAAAAAATGTAAAGAGTAGTGTGGCTCCAGGCCCCCTATCGTCTAAGCGGCACGTATTTTGCATATGGCGAAGCGTGGTAAAGTATAGAGCCCGGAAGGATGAGCCTGCCTGGGCCTTCGGGTTTTTAAAATGTTGGCCCTGGCAAGGAATTTCAGCGCAGCAAAATAACATATGAAAATTTGCCCTCAAAACGTATTCCCTTTTTTCCTCTTGCTCCTGGGATGGGCCAGTGCTGAAAGCGAGGCGCAGATTTTGTTGCTGCGGCAGGCCGGTACCAACGACAACAGCTTTACCGCCCAGATAGGCGATGTCGTGAAAATCGAGGTCGTGGGCGATCTGCAATCGGTTTCCGCTGCAGGCATAGCACTTTCTCTGACCATCCCGGATGGTCCCTTCCAGGTGATAGATAATGGTTTTCCGGGACAGGCGGGGATACAACCTTTTATAGAGGGGGGCTTATTCGAGGGGGCTGGGGTGAATGCTAATGCCCT
>CAXFTV010000245.1:0-7050 GCA_964005845.1 uncultured bacterium | reverse complement strand
TTTTTAGAAAGAGTTCTTGGCTGTTCTTCCTGAGAGCTGGCTTGCTCACTATCCTGGTGATGGCCCCACTTCATGCCCAGGAGGATTACGGCAACCGTTTGGGGCGCTTTGAAGAGGGCCGGGTGGTATACTACGCCAAGGGTACCGGTGTGCGCATGGAAGCTATCGATCCCTCCCTGAAAAAATGGTATCTGCCGCAGGAGACCTGGGGGCAGTACCGGCGCCAGTGGGAGTACACCAACTTTGCCAAAAATCCCTACCGGCGCTACCTGGACTCCACTCAAGAAGGCAACTACTTCTACGATCTCTACGGACGCTTTCTCAACAAGGGTTGGCTGGTCTTTGATTGGCGCCAGATGCAGCCCACCTCCTCGGAGGGATCGGGCATATTGCAGGCCGGCCCATACGGCTCCTGGTTCGGCAATCTCATCATCGCCGCCGATACCAAGGGACAGCACCACTTTTCCGTCAGCATCGGCGATGAAATCCGCACTACACTGACGCCCATGACCTTCCGCAAGAGTGCGTTCAACGGCATCCAGTTCGACTATAGGGCGGACCAAATCGCGGCTACCGTGCTGATGTCCAGGATCAACGTCCCCCTTCTGGGCAGCAACCAGGTTCCCTCTTTCGTCAACAACTACACCAATCTCCTGGGCTTAAGAGCGGTCTGGAATATCGCCGATATGGTCCGAGTTGGCGGCACCTTCGTCAATGCCCACCACGGCAGGATTTCGGCCGAGCGCTTTCAGAGCCATCCCTTCAAAGGGGATCTGTCCTCGGCCCAGCTGGACGGCCGCGTCAATCAAATCACCCTGCGACTCTCCGACGATTCCCCCGGAGATATGCAAGGGGGCCCCGTACTATTTTCCGACGACATCGAAATTTCGACCCGAATCGGCGACCGGGACACCGTCCTGGTCGGCAGTCAGATCGGTTTTTTGCCGAAAAAAAGCGGCGGCATCGAACGCAATGGTTTTCGCATTGCCCAGGGCCGCGGCGAGGATGGACGCATTCTGCTGGAATATTTTTTCTCCGCCGAAAACCCGGAAGTAGCAGACCTTGAAAAGCTTATTCCCGATGCCAACTTGGTCAACAATATCTACAGGGTGCGATTCCGGATGCTGCTCAGCAACGATTACAAAATCGAAGTGAGTTCCAATCGCCAGACCGACAACGATCCGCGCGGCGGCGTGCCTCAGTTCACTACCGTGGCCCGAGCCGATGGCAATGTAAAAGACAACTCGAACCGGCAACTGGTCGTATTCGACTACGGCCTGCCCACGGCCACCCAGGTAGCGGGTTTTACGCTCGAGGCAGATGATATCGCCGGTTTCAAGTTTTACAGCGAATTCAATATCAACCACCAATTCACCCATTACCCCCACCGCGATAACGAGCGCGAGGCCTACAGCGCCTCGTCGGGCACCAATAAGAACCGCGCCGCACTGGGCTGGATGATGAACCTTTCCCGTTCTTTCCAGCCCTTCTACTTTTTCGGCGAGGCCTTCGGCATGGACGCGGCCTACAATACCAGTCCGCGCTTTGTGGACGGCCAGGGCAATATCAACTACGCCGATACCGATGCGGCCCGCTCCAGACACACCTACGATTTCGTCGACGACAACGACGACAACGACCGCAAAAACGACCAGAAGCGCCGTTTCGACGACGGTCGCGTTGGCGAGGAGATTGCCTCCGGAACCTCCGGTTTTGCAGGATTCGCCGATGATGCAGTCTTTCCCGGGCTGGACGAAAACAATGACTTTATACCTGATTTCAACCAGAATGGGCTAGCAGTGCGGCCAAACTACCTGCCCGACTACGAAGAACCCTTTCTACGCTACAACGTAGACCGCCCCGAGTATCTTTTTGCCCTGGACCTCAACAACAACGGCTGGGGCGACCGCTTCGAGAACGACGACGAACCCGACTACGCGTACAAACGGGACCGCCGCGGTCTCAATACCTATTTGGGCGCCTGGCTCACGCCCAGGGCCAAAATCACCCTGGGCCACGAACGGGTGCGCCAGCTCTCCACCGGTAAGCGCAATCGCACAACCTACGGCCTGCTGGCCTATGAAAACAATCACCCCATCCTGGGAATCGCCACTTTTTACAATGTCTTCAAGTTAGCCGAAGACAACATCATCGACGATTTGATCCAGTGGGTCCAGCAAAGGCCCGTGCTGGGAAAATCCATGGAAGACCCCGGTGGCATGGAGGCTATTCGCGACCCCCTGGGTCTGCAGAACACCCTCGCCAACAAGGCCTATCTGGGCTTCGAACGCCGGCGCAATAGCGGCCTGAACACCGAAAGTAAACTGGTCTACGAGATCATCCGGCAGCGGCAAAAGGGTATGCTGGACCGCGATGGCCAGATGCTCGAACGCACCACCCGCCGCTTCGGCCTGCTCAACAAGGCCCAGTATCTCTACCGCATGGGCCGGGTTGATCTAACGCCCCGCGTCAAACACGAATTGTTTATGGATGATACACCCTACCATATCGACCGCTACCTGGTTAACCCTAATGCCGAACGCAAAGACTGGACCGGCATTCTCGGCCTCTTGATCAAAGTACCCTTTATGAAGCGCTCCGCCCTCCAGCTGGGTTTTGAGCGCCTCCTGTTCCGCGATTTCGTCCAGGAGGAGAAAGCCCTGGATATTGATCATCCCTCCGGGCTTAATCCCGGCGACACGACCGGGGATTACAACGAGACCTCGCTGGGATTGCAGTTGTCCAATACGAGCCCCTATATGGGTTACGACGTCATGTTGCAGATGGGCCTGCGGGTCGATAGGCGAAAGCTCGAGCGCTTTGAAGACGAGGATGGCTCCTCGACCAGCGCCCTCACTTTCATCAGCGTACAAGCCGGATTAGACTAACGACAATGAACATTAGATACATATTTCTGCTTTTTTGCAGCCTCATTTGCGGCTGCGCTATTCAGAGTGATGATTTCGCTTTGGCCCGAGTCGGCCAAGTCGAAATTAGAGCTTCCCATTTAGAGGCCTTCGAAAATCGCCTGTCCGGCGATCGCCGCACCAAGAAACCGGGCGTGGAAGGCTACCTGGATTATCTGCAGACTCTGATAGACAAGGAAGTCCTGCTCCAGGAGGCCCGCAAGCGGGGCCTGGCGGACCAGCCTGCGCTGCGCCGCAAAATTAAAAGCGAGCGGGATATGCGCGCCGTAAAAAACTTTCTGCGGCGCGTAATCCACGCCTCGATAACCCTGGGTGACGAGGAGCTAAGGCAACTCCAGATCGAAACCCAAAGGGATTCGGTCGTCAAAATCCGCCGCATCCTGGTACACACTCCCGAAGAAGCCCAATCTGTCATTCAGGCGCTCAAAGGGGGAGAGGATTTTGTCACCCTGGCCGCTCGAGCGGCCCTCGACTCCACCTACACGGAAAGCAAATACCTGCTCAAAGAGGAATTTGATCCACCGGTTTTACAGGAAAAGGTTTTCCCGCTGGCCCCGGGGGGGATATCCGAACCCGTGTTTTTCGCCGAACAATACGGCGTCTATCAGGTCGTCGATAGGAAAGCCATAGAGATGGAAAAAGTGCGGCAACTGCTGGAACCCGAACTCTACAAACGCAAAGTTGGTCCCAAAGTAGAAGAAGTAGCTGCCAGACTGCAACGGGAAATCGATTTCCAAGTCAACCACGAGGCCCTCGAAAATATTGCTCCGCTGATCGAAAAAGGGATCGACAATATACCTGTAGAAACACTTCAGACCGTACTCATCAAGTTCAAAAATGGCCACTTCGACCTTGCCGATTACGTCGAACTAATTCGCATGCACAATCTTGGTTTCGGCAGCGATGTTGAAGAACGCGTCTACTGGTTCAACAACCAGGTCGTAATACCCCACGTGCTGATGCTGCAGGGAGCCATTGCCCAGGGCATAGATCGCGAAGCGGACTTTGTCGAGTGGTTCGGGCGTCGCGAACAGGGCTTCCTGCTCAAAGCAATGCGCAACGAAGCACTTAGAGATATTATCGTTGAGGAAAGCGAAGCGCGCCTCTACTACGACAAAAACCCGGATCGCTTCAAACCGCTCGAAGCCATCGCAGTAAGGGAAATCCTCGTACAAACCGAAGGCGAAGCGGCCTACCTGCTGGACCAGATCAATCAGGGTGAAGATCTGGCTGAGCTGGCTGAGCAACACACTCTGCGACGCCGGGGAAAAGAAGACCAGGGTGCATTCCACATCCACCCCTACGAAAAACAACAATTCGGAGAACTGATCGACGCTGCCCGCAGCGCCAATGTGGGCCAGCTCGTGGGCCCGGTGGAGGTCGTCCTGAAGGCCTCCGAGGTGCTGTCCCCGGTTCCCGGCTCCTCGGAGGGAAGCTACTACTCTATCTTCGAAATTCTGGAATCCACTATAGGAGCCGGCCCCGAGCCTTTCACCAAGGTCGAAAAAAGAGCCAGGGCTATGGTCCACAAGAAGAAAAATGACAAGGCCTTTTACCAATTCTTATTAGAACTGCGCTACCAATACGAAGACCAGATCGAAATTTACCACGACAACGTGGAAAAACTGGCCCGCGCCCCCAGATCCTGATCCAGTCGAGAAATAAGGACTTTCAAGATGCATCCCCTGGCATCTCCCTTGCGCCTGCTCCTGGCCGGCTCAATAGGCCAGTGCAACCAGGCGCTGCCGGCGCTCCGCAACACTGTCGGCCTCGACCTGTAATTCCAGCACATACAGACCGGCCGGGACCAGGGCACCCCGCCCATCGCGGCCATCCCAGACCGCGTGGTCCAATCCACTCTGACCGCTCTTTCCGCGCTCTAAAACAGCCACCCGCCGACCCGCTAAATCGCACACCCGGATTGTCAGCGGCACAGCGCCACTAAGATTCAATAACTCGTATTCGATCCGGACCCTATCGTTGACTCCATCACCGTTGGGGCTGAAGGCCGGCGCAGACAGGCGCATGGCCTGGATCAGATGCTGCGGGATGCGGCTCAGAGCCACCCGCAGGGTATTGCTATCGACCCGTTCGTCGGCATCGCCTGCGCGCACCATCTGCGGCACCTCCAGAGGCGTCTCACTATCGAGCAGGCGGACTTCGAAAGGAGTGCCGTAGGCGAAAACCTGGGCCTGGAAAACGATTTCTACCAGTTCCTTGGTGCGCGCCACATCAATGCGCGGCATCATCAGCGTAAAGCCATGCGCGTCTATCTGCGAAGTCGTGAAAGGCAATTCCACACCCTCCAGGTACACCCCCTGCACGCCCGCCGCCGCATCTACCAAGGCCGGAGTGTGGATGGCAATGCTGTCAAAACCGCTATCGCCCGGCTCCAGTTGCGCCCGCATTTTGCATACGAAAGTAGTCATTTCATTGCTTGGCGCTGCAGCGGGATCGATCTCGGCCCGCGCCTCCGTCACCAGACGGGGCGAGGTGGCAAATTGCAGGTAGTCCAGCTGGCCCCCGGCCTTGGGCGTGGAGTGAAAGGCGATATCGAACTGCACAAAGCGGCGCGGCTCTTCGGCAGCCGCGAGCCCCTCACCGCTACCAAAGCTATAGGGTGCGCTCCAGGCGCTCCAGTTTTCCAGATCTTTGCCAATCTCGCCTTTTTCCGTCCCTTCCAGTTTTTCGTAATCCCCTCGACTCAGCGGCGCTCCGGTTTTCCCATAGGACACCTCTTCGTCGCCGCGATAGGTCTTGCGCCTGTAAATATTGGGATCCTCGTCATTTCCGCTGCGCATGCGCAGTTCGACCCGGGTGCCATCTCGCTCCTGGCCCGCCCAGTTCAAGAGGCCCAGGCTGAGTTCCTCGCCGAGATCGAGAACGTTGGAAGTATAGCGGGCAAAAGGGACAAAACCGCTGGCAAAAAGCTGGAATTCGGCCACTTCCCACTTTAAAAAAGGGGTTGCTAAACGTCCGTGAATACCCGATGTCTCTTCACCCATGAGTCGCTTGGGCACAATCTGAAAAAGCAGGCGTCTGGTCAGCGTCGGCGCTAGTTCAAGATCGATGATCTGCGCCCCTGTCCCTTCGTGCAGAATATCGAAATCGAAGCTGCTCTGGCCCGGGGGAACGTGTTCTCTGAAGCCGTTTTTGCGCTTGTCCCCATCGTTGATGCCGATGATAAAACGCGGCACCACGATAGGAGAATTTTCACTGTTAAAAAAGCGGATGCGGCGCAGATTGAGCTGGAGGCCAAAATCGAACATGTAGCTAAAACCACGGGTATCCTCATAGACCGTCGTCGCCTCTCCGTCGACCATCCACGACGAAAAGCGCTCGCTAGCGGTCAGGGGTATGGTCGGCATCGGAGACCATCTACCCCTCGTCCAGACGGAAAACGCGTCTCTAGCCAGCAGCAAGGGCGCCAGATTGGTTTTGGGATTCATTTTAACGGGCCGTATAAAATCGGCATCTATCACTACGCCGACGGATTTTCCGAAGCGGTTCTCGTCCAGGTCGTCCCAGGATAACTGCACCAAGTTCTCCGCCCCCGACTCGGGATTCTCCAGCTTGGCGCCGCCGAACCGATACCGCGTCAGCGCCTCACTTCCCGGCACCAGCAAGCCAAAGATCAGCAAGGGCGAAAAAAACCACCGCGTCAAAAGAAACTTCGGGGGCCCTTTGCGGCAGTTCAATACCTCTTCCCCAGAAAAACCCACCATTACACCTCCTACTATCTTCTTTATACGAGCCATAAATCATGGGTAATGCTTTCCTCCGAGGTCAAGACCTCAGCGCCCTCCGCAGTGACCAGCACCACATCTTCTAAGCCGAATTTTTCACTGGCTTCCCAGAAGGGGTAAACCCCGTTCAGAGTGATAAATGGCTCGACGCAAAGCACCATATTTTCCCGCAACAATGCCGTACTGGTCGCCCCCAGCCCCGGGTGTTCGTGGATATCCAGCCCAAGATTGTGGCCGATGGCCGACCAGCCCGCTTCCAGGCACCACTGCGAAAAGGACCCGAACCCCGCTTTGTCGTTTATGGCAAAAGCCGCCCGCAAGGGCTCGCTACAAGGCACCCCCGGGCCGATGACCTCGATGGCCGCTTCCAGCCCGGC
>CAXFTV010000244.1:0-2722 GCA_964005845.1 uncultured bacterium | reverse complement strand
CGCCAGGCGCCGGTGGATACGAGCCGATCGGCCTGCTGGCGGCCAATACTATCCAGACCGCCATATACTTTTACCCCGCTGGGCCTGGCCAGATTTTGAAATGCCTCGACTTCGAAACCTGGATCGGTTCCCGAGTTGCCCGCCCCGATCAGCATATCGCACAGTCCTTCCTCGAGCCAAAGAGGGATATCATAGCCGATCCGCCGACAGGACTCCAGGGTTGTTGCCACCCGCACCGCCAGGAAAAACGGGCGCCCCCGCTCGGCCCCTATCTGATCGCTCAATCGCCGGACTGCCCGCTGCAAATCTGTGAGGGTATAGCGCAGCCGGTAGCCCTCGTTTTCGGGCAGGTGGAAGGCATGGCGCTGCCAGTCCAACTCCACTCCGTCCCAAGGGGCCACGGCACAGGCCTCGGAGATAAATTGTAACCGGTGTTCCCGCACCTCTGGAAAAGCAAAATTCCACGAACCTATGCCGCGCTGTTCGGGAACCTGATCCGGCTGCAGACACCATTCGGGGTGCTCCTTGCGCAGACGGGTCAAGGCCAACCGCCGGGTACGCGCCATATCCTCGGGCAAAATGCCGTAGAAGTGGTTGTCGTTCATGCGGATCGAAGCAAAGACGGCAATCCCCAATTCGCGTCCCCGTTCGACTAAAGCCGCATAGGGATTTTCACCGCGTTCGAACATCGCCCGCAGGCCCTCGGCGTGGCGCATACCACGCACCGTAGCATACTGGCGATCCTCGGTCTCCCCCACCATTTCTAAAGTCTGCGAAGGCCAGGAGGCCTCGTGACTGCCCATATTCCAAAAGAGCGCATCTACCTGTGTCTGCACCAGCGGCGCGTAGACCTTTTCCAGAAACTGCTCCAGCGACTGTGGATATTCAGAATAGTCCAGGGGAGCGCCGTCCCAGTTGTAGACGAGTTTGTAAGCTGGAGTCTTCATCTTGCTCCTTCATCCCCAGGGCAAATTATAGCTGGGCGGATTTGCAAAGCGAGATACGTCCGCCCGCAGTCTAATCGAGCTCGAAGGCGGCAACTCGACCGCAAAATGGCCCGCATCAAGTTCGATATTTTTTTCGGTCGACACCCTATCGGCGCGCACCCAGCCGTAGCCGTTTTTCGCCGCCTCGTCCAGATCTCCCTGCAGGAACTTCACCCCTTTGAACCGATGCTCGCCGAAAGCTCCGCCCTGCACGATCAGACGGCGACTGGCAGTGGGACTCAAGTTTACCAGCTGAATACCCACCCCTCCGGCATCCAATTCATCGACCAGGGCCGCCACCTCCGGGGGCAGTCCTGGGCGCGCCTGCTGGGCATCAAAATAGCGCACGGTAGCACGCAATAGCCCCCCATTGTAAATCACCGGCGGTGCCCCCGTGGTAACCTGGGTGAGAGCTTTTACCACCACCGGATTGGGGGGCCACTGGTTGTCGGCGGCGATGCGGGCGGCATCCCGGGGATCGTTGGCGATAAATTCGAACAACCCCTGCAGATAGTTATAATCGGCCTGCTGCACCGCTTCGGGCCAGTCCGGATTGCGCCCTTCGTAATACTGGTAGCGGGCCTCCAGATTGCCCTGGGTGCGATCGCCGCTGACCTCGACCTGGTTCCAATCCCTGTCGCGCTCTCCCTGCCGCAGTCTTTCGATCAAAGCGCGGTCGCGCGGATCCATTGAAGCATGGTAGAGGCGCCCCAGCCACTGAATTCCCATGGGCACGTATTCGTCCCACCCGGTCGGCATCATGCGGGTCGGCACCAGTAGTTGACCATCGGCGCGGACCTTCGCGTGCTCCAGCAATTTTTCGATTTGCGAGCGCAGCAGCTCGAGGTAGGCGAAATCGCCGCTGAGCAGGAGGCTGCACTCCCCGGCGATCAGAGCCGCCTGCAGGGCATTGCGGGCCGAGTTGCGGCTGTTCCAGCCGTACCATCCCCCCCACCACTGGCCCTGACGCTGTTCGCCGATCTTGCCCGTCGGACCGACGTTGTCTGGAATGATACCGCCGTTGCTGCGGCTGCGCTCCATCCAGGCCTCGGTATAGTCTAGCACCCAGCGGCGATATTTCTCCTCGCCAGTAAAAAGGTAGGCGTGAGTTACCAGTGCCGTGGCACCTAGATTGTCGGGGATATCGCCGTTGAGGACAACATCTTCAAGGAGCTTCAGGATTTCATCCCTTCGGGCCGGCTCCTCGAACCAATTATCCTCCAGATCTTCAACGAGGGGATAGAGATTCGAGCGCTGAGCGTGCCCCCGGGCGACGCCCCCCGGATAGTAGATCGGATCGAGCGCCGCCTTGGCAAAATCGAGCTCGGCCTGAAAGCGGGGACCGGTGCTGCCGTGAAAGGGCGAGCGGATAATCCGATGCTCGGGGTCGTAATTTGGCGCTTCCGGATCTTCGTCCATGTACATGGCAGCAAAGCGCTTTGCCCGGCGCAGGTGGACTGGATTGGCTGGGTCGGCCAGGCCAAAATCGTAAAAGGACTGATTGCCTTCCCCCATGTGGAACCAGTCGGCCGGTCCGCTCTGGTTGTAGTACTCGTTGTGCAGCTGAATTCTGAACTTGGGATGGACGGGATCCTCGGGATGCCGGGTCACCCCGTCGTCGTACTGCCGAGTTATGGCATTCCAGTTGCGCAGTGCGATATCGAGCATGCGCTCGCTGCCACCAAGTGCATAGAAGCGTCCGCGCATGGAATGCGCCTCGTAGACATCGTCCACGT
>CAXFTV010000243.1:0-5885 GCA_964005845.1 uncultured bacterium | reverse complement strand
GGTGGCGACGATATCGAGGCTTTCGTCGCGCAGCATCTGCCGGTAGTCGTTGTAGCCGGGAACGCCGAAGCGGCAACAGAACAGGTCCAGGGTATCCTGGGAGCGGTTGCAGCCCGCGACTACTTCGGTGGCCGGGTTGGTGGCGAAGGCGCGAGCGAAGAAGGTGCCCTGGCGGCCGCAGCCGACGAGGCCGACGCGGTAGCGGCCCATTTCCAGCTCTGCCTTATCGCCCATGGAGTCACCTCCGATCGGGTCGGTTCGCAGTGAACCTGGCCGGCGGTGTCGGCGCCGCAGTCGGGCGCGACCCGGTAAAGATCCGCCAGTAGCAGCGGCGGCACTGGCCCTTGCCGGTGCCACAGATAGTCACCTTCATACCTGCCGGGGGAGAACGCGAGCGCAACGGGTCCAGATCTCGACGTTGGCCACCTCCAGGGGTGGTCGAATCCTCGGATCCCGCTGCACCAGGACGACCTCGATCCGGTGCGTGCCCGGTGGCATCGCATCCAGTTCCCACACCAGCCAGCTGTTCTCGTCCACATCGGCCGGGTTGTTCGGGTCCTCTCCGGCGTGACTGCGAATCGCCGCCGGGGGGCCGAGCGCGGCGCCATCGAGAGCGACCGCTACCTCGTCGCCGCTGGGCGAGAAATGGGCCATCTCGATCAGCAGCTGGGCGCCGGCGGGAGCGGCATCATGGGTCGAGACGTGGAAGGTCGGCCCCTTGCCCGTGAGTGTGCGCTGCAGCACCACTGGCACCTCGCCGTAAATGCGGTCGTCCCGTTCCGAGTCCTGGCGCAACGGGTTGCTGCCGATCAGGCGGTGGACGGAGGTGTAGGCCTTGTCGAGGGGCTCCAGGGTCTGAGGTGAGCCGATCGTCGACAGTGATTCCCGCCGCGTCGTGGCGCTGGCATGCCAGTTGAAAATGTAAATGCCGTGGGCGCCGCGGGCGAAGTGGGCCTGGGCCATGCCGGCGAACCAGCGGTCGCGCCAGACGCCATGGGCAATCGGGCGATTGGCCTGCTGGCGGGAGTCGAAGTCGAAGCCGGGATAGACTTCGATGTCGGTGCCTTCGACAAGTCGGAGGAACTCCTCGGTCTCGAAACAGGGATCGGTGCCGGAGTTGCCGGCGCCGATGATGATATCGCAGAGGTCTTCGGCGATCCAGGCTTCCAGGTCGTAGCCGATGCGGCGGCAGGATTCCAGCGTTGCCGCCACCCGCACTGCGACGGGAAAGGAGCGGCCGCGCGCCGCGGCAAGCGCGTTGGTCATGCGGCGGATGGCTCGCTGCAGATCGGTAATCGCATAACGCAGCCGGTACTCGTGACCACCCGGCAGGTGAAAGGCGTGGCGCTGCCAGTCCAGCTCGACCCCATCCCAATCGGCCAGCCGACAGGCCTGCGCGACCAAATCCAGCTTGTGCTCGCGCACCTCGGGGATGGCCATATTCCAGGAGGTGGCGCACCATCCCGGCGCCGCGTCGCCGAGCACCCATTCGGGATGCTGCTTGCGCAACTCGGTCATCTCGTGGGCCGTCGACTGCTGCATCGCCTCGAGGTCCTGGATCTCCCAGAAATGCTGGTCGTTCATGCGGATCGAGGGCCAGACGTCGATGCCGAGTTCGCGGCCGCGCTGGACCATGGCGGCGTAGGGATCCTCGCCGCGCTCGAACATGGCGCGGATATTCTCGGTGTCGCGCATTGCCAGAACGCTGTCGTAGACGCGGCCGACGGCATCGCCCTTCATCGGCAGATTGGCGGAGGGCCAGGTGGCCTCGTGGATGCCCATACACCAGAACAGGGCGTCTACCTGCGTATCGGCAAGAGGGGCGTAGACCTTCTGCAGGAACTGTTCCGTCGATTGCGGGTATTCGTCGTAGTGGTGGGGGGCGCCGTCCCAGTTGTAGATGATGCGGTAGGGGGAGTGGGCCATAATTTGCTCCTTATATTCTGCCGGCGCTACCGAATCGCGTAGCTGATATATCGATCAGACATAGCCGGGAAATGGCGCCTGGATGCGGTGCCCTGCGAAACCGATATCGCCGCTCAAAGGCCGATTTCCCCAATGCCGGATAGAACGCATTGGCAACGCCGTAAAACGCCTCAATATCTGTGATCTCCTTAGGCTTTTTTTATAGCCGGGTGTCCATTCAAGCGCTGAAAAACCCTAACTCTTCCTTCATGTGCTCGCGCACGACCTCCTCGTTCAAGGTGACGCCGAGACCGGGGCTGTCGGGCACGCGGATGTAGCCATTCTCGATCAGGGGCGGCTCGTGGATGAGAGCATTCCACAGCGGCTCATCCAGATGGTGAAACTCGAGGACGAGAAAGTTCGGTATGGTGGCCATGACGTGACAGGTCCCCATGGTCTCGATCGGGCTGCCGATATTGTGAGGTGCAACCGGGATATAGTACAGATCCGCGAGATCGGCGATCCGTCGCCCCTCCAGTAAACCGCCAGCTTTGGCTAGATCCGGAGAAATGATGTCCGCTCCCTGTTTCTGCACCAGATCGCGGAAGCCGTGCCGAGTGTAGATGTTTTCGCCGGTGCAAATCGGGGTGCGCGTCGAAGCGGTGATTTTGGCCATGGCTTCCACATTCTCCGGCGGACAGGGATCCTCCAGCCAGAGCAGATTCAGGTCTTCAAAGGCCTGCGCCACCTTGGCGATGTCGACGGGGGCATAGTACCAGTGGGCGTCTATGGCCAGATCCGTGTTGGGATCGAGAGCTTCGCGCATGGCGCCGACGATCTCGACATAGTGGTTGAGGTCGCGGGTACTGATGCAACCGTTGTGTTGATCGCGGCGCGAGGGGAGGGGGTCGATGTCGAACTTGATGGCGGTGAAGCCGCGCGCCTCAGCTTCTTTGGCTTTGGCGGCATAAGCCTCCGGCGTTTCCTCCTCGCCGGCATGGCAGTCGTTATACATGCGAATTTCATCGCGAAATTTCCCCCCCAGTAGCTGCCAGATCGGAATGCCGGCTGCCTGACCGACGATATCCCAGAGGGCGGACTCTACGCCGCTGATCGCCTTCATAATGACCCCGGCATAGGAGGCTTTCCAGCGCATCATGCGGTGAAAGAGCTGCGCGACGTTGCGCGGATCCTCGCCTATGAGCAGGCTCTGGAAGCGCTCGTCGGCGATAATCTGGTGAACGCCGGCGCCGTGGTAGGCCTCGCCGATGCCGATGATTCCCGCGTCGGTATGCACCTTCACGAAGACCCATGGATGCGGATGTCCCATCAGGACAGAACCAATATGTGTGATTTTCATTTAGCCCTCACGCAATAGATGAAAGAGGCGGCTGCCGGGTTGCGGCGATTCCAAGGTTGCAAAAGAGCCTCCCTGGATGCAGAACGGCATCATCTGCGCACCAGCAGGAACCGCCCTGTTTCGCAATGGGCGCTGCTGGCATGGGGGCACAGCGAACGACTGCGAGCACGCCCGCCCGATGACCGATGCTCAATATCCTGCTCCCTGGTTTCACGCCGGCATGAGCAAATGTGTACCACGGCAGCACTTCGAGCGCATATCGCCCCGCACTCGGCAGCTGTGCCGATATATCGCCGAGGACTGTTGAGCGTCGACTGCTTACTCTATCTCAAAAACTGATCGCCTTTCCCCTACCACGGGGCGGGATTCATTTTGCACAGCGTGTGCCAGGATGAAATCGATGGTCCGCAACATCGACGTTTGCGTAAAGAAATTACTCTTTTTTTGTGAACCCTTCGGGAAGCGGTTTGTCATCGTAATGCCGCTGTTCAGGCGTGGCGTATTTCTCGTAGTAGTAGACCTGGACATTTTCCGGCGCCCCTGCCACTTCGTACGCAGCGCGAACACGAATGAGGCGGGCGCGTCCAGGAGTGCGGGGCGAAGGCCCGCGCCGACTGAGATGGGACTCGGGCGGCCTAAGCGGCTCATGATACCACCTCGAGTAGAGATGCGAAAGTGGAGTGGAAAGGTATCTACTTTAAACTTGCGCAGGCAGCTGTTGCTGCAGCAGTGAATTGATTGTAATAACCCCCTGCAATTTCGGGGTGATTCTGATCCCCCGTCCACGCCTGGCTGCAAAACCCGCTTTGATCATAGTAGGGACACGAAACCGTTATGTAGAGCGACGCGGCCAGAGCATTATTGGCGGGAACTTTGAGATCGACACACTGACCCGTCCCATCAATTAATCCATTACTTTCAAACGCATTGTAAATGAGCACCGAAGTGGACTCTGGACACTTGACCTGCCAAATTCCAGTGGCGCCATAAGGACTGACGGCATTGGCATCTATGCAGTTGCCCGTGCATGGAATTTGGCCAGAAGATTCGGGAACTCCGGTAAGCCCCGATTCGCCAATCGCTATTTTAAGTGCCTCGATACACGTCGTGCCGGTACTATCCTCGTATTGTTGCCAAAGCGCGGCAACGCTTTCCGGCGTAATTATCCCGCCGCCGGAGATATTGTTTTCCGACTTTTCTTGAGAACTCCCTTTGCCACTGTCGCTCGAGCAACCCACGCCCTGCACAGCAAAAAGGACGAGCAACCCGAAGTACACTCTTCGCAGAATCAAGATTCCTCCTTATCGGCGGTCTCTGTCCCCATCCCCCTGGCCGCGGCCCACTGGCAAACTTTTTGTCTGCGGACCAGACAGGAGTAGCGGGATCGGGACGGTTGGCATTTCAATCAACTTTTGCTTCCGGCGCGGCCGCGTTCCCATTCCTCCACGCTGATCGCACCTGCGACCACGTGGCTGTTATCGCCCAAGCGGTCCGGATCGCGCAGCGCCGGCTGGTCGACAAACCGGGCCCGGAGCGCCTTGTGCTGGTTCTCGGGCTGCAGGACGTCTTCCTCGCCCTCGGCGAGGTGCCGGTATAGCAGCTTCAACTCCGGAGAGAATCTCGAGTACACCTCCCGCGGCACGTACATCCTGAGCGCGTGCCCCCCCGAGTGCAGGTTGCCGAACTCGTTACCCGACAGCCACCACGGCCCGTAACGGCAGACGACCGCCGTGCGCTCCTGTCCGCTCTGGTTGATAGCACCGGAATGCCAGATCCGCGTATCCTGCATAAAGACCGAGCCCGCGGGAGCCGAGATTTGAAACTCGCCCGGGATTGGCGCCCGCTCGTCGATACCGTCGTCGGGACCGCGCGGGTTGCGCGGATCTTTATGCGACCCCGGAACGATCCACGTGCCGCCGTTATACGGGGTCACATCCTCCGGACCGAGGTACCAGACCGTGGACAGCGCCATGCAGACATCGGGGAATGGCTGGGCGACCGCGCCGCAATGATTCCACGGCTCCTCGCTGCTCGGGCCGTACGCGCTCAGATCGTGCGGCCAGTCGGAATGCCAGCCGCGCCGCCGCAGCTGCTGCTCGGAGAGCGCTTCCCCCGCCGGCTTCGACGACTTGTTGACCTCGGTTTGCAAAATGCGGACGTGCGTATCGAGCATGGCCCTGGCCACCCGGAGCACGCGCGGCTCTGCGAGGTACTCGGCGAAGGTCTCATTCCGCGCAATGTCGCAGAGTTCGGCGTGGGGCGCCATCGGCGGCCGCAGGCGGCCGTTGCCACTCTGGAAATCGGGATTATTGCCGCGCGCCAGCTCCAGGCGCTTGCTCCGCTCCGCCTCGCGGTCCCGCTGCAAGAGCAGGCGCCCCTGGTGCACGCTTTCGCGCACCGCGCTGACCCGATCCGCGGGAATTGCCATCTCGATAACGCAGAAACCCTGGAGCCGCAGCGATTGCAGGTATCCCTCGATCTCCGCATCACCGCCTTTGGGAATGCCCGTGGCGATGGAGTAGGGCACGCGCAGCCTATCATCAAGTCTTGACAGCTTTGACAAAATTAGTTGCACCAGGTTAAGGGTAAAAAAACTTTAAATCCGCACTGAAAATTGTCC